>DATFVD010000106.1:0-7072 GCA_035260505.1 Terriglobales bacterium | reverse complement strand
TGGAACCTGAGCCTTTCAGTCTGCTTTCAGCATAAGCTGTAACTCCCCGACCGCCAAGGGCACCAAGGTGCGCAAGAATTTGCAGAAACTTTTGACAAGAAAGTGACAGTTCTTTGACAACTTTTTGACAACTCAAGCGAGTGCCGCAATCTAAATTTCTTAGATTGCAAGGCCGTTTCTGGACTCGGTCTTCCAGGCTCGCTTTCGAGACCGGACGGCCTATCTCTCACTGGAGGTGTGTCCCATGAAACTTCCCGTCAAGATCATT
The DNA here is from genome assembly GCA_035260505.1 of Terriglobales bacterium. Lineage (GTDB taxonomy): Bacteria > Acidobacteriota > Terriglobia > Terriglobales > Acidobacteriaceae > Acidiflorens. The sequence continues at coordinate 6,804 of DATFVD010000106.1, read as the reverse complement.
TTCTCCGCAGCACTGGTTGCGGTTGGGGTTCTGATGACTTGTACCGTCCCCGCCGCGGCAGCTGACCATTACCTTATTGCCGACCAATTCAACAATCGTGTGATTGAAGTCGACCATCGGGGCAACATTGTCTGGCATTTTGGCCTGGGTCCGGCCGATTTCTCGCCTGCGTCTATCATCGGCGTCAACGATGTCCAGCGCGTCGGAGAGTTCACATTAATGGCTGGCACCGGAACCCCGGGCGGTCAGCCCGAAGCGCCCAACTGCACCAATTCCAGCGGCTGCCCCGACAACCGCGTTATCCTGGTGGACCACGCGGGAAACATTGTTTGGCAATATGGAACATTTGGGCCCGGCGGCAGTGGCCCCAATCAACTCAACACTCCCGTACAGAACACGTGGCTTCCCAATCGCCACGTGCTGATCACCGATCAGGCGAACCAGCGAATCATTGAGGTCGATGTCGCAACCAACGGAATCGTCTGGCAATATGGCACCACGGGTGTCTCCGGCAACGGTGCCAATCAGCTCAACAACCCGAACTGCGCAGAGCTTTTGGAGAACGGTCACATTCTCATCTGCGACGAAAATAATAATCGCGCCATCGAGGTCACGCGCACGATCCCGCTCGGCGGCGATATTGTCTGGCAATATGGCAGCGGCGACCCGAACAACGGTGATCCGGTGAGTGGTGTCGCTTTTGCCAGCCGGCTGAAGGACGGCCACACGCTGGTCACGGACGCGAATCACAACCGTATTGTCGAGATCGATCAAGACAAGACCGTCGTGTGGGAGTACTTCACCTGTCACAGTGCAGGCTGCAACCTGCCGCGGGGCACTGGCCCACTGCCCACGCGCGCCGTGCGCCTGAGGCACGGTCATACCCTGATCAGCGATCAATACAACCACCGCGTGATCGAGGTGAACCACGCCAAGCACATCGTGCACACCTGGGGCAAGCTCGATTCCCTCGGTTACAACGCCGAGAATGTTTCCGACGGAGGACTCAACTCGCCATACGACGCCAAAGCCGTGGGCGACTATACGGGGCTTACGCCGCCGTTTTGACGAGGTGAGTCTCGGAGGACGGGGGCCGGTCCCACACCCGGCCCCTGAATTTTCTGCTATGGTTGGCTCCGGCTGCGGCCTGCGTAGTCCCGCCATGGAGTCAGCACTTTGTAGCGCGGTGTGGCCGTGACAGTTTTCCTGGTTGAAGCCAGCAGCTTTCTTTTGATAAGCCAGCCGACCGCCGCCTGCGCCGAACTTTTCGACTCTCCTACGCGTCGACACCTCCTACGCGGGCTCTACCCGGGGTGCAGGTGAGAATTGTATTATCCAATTGACTCGCCTGTTCCATGCTATGGATTTCTCACGATTCACCGCCATCAGCTTTGACTGCTACGGCACTCTGATTGATTGGGAGTCGGGGATTCTGCCTGTCCTGCGGGGCGTGCTCGGAAACCATGGTCAAGGTCAAAGTCTCTCCGACGCAGCGATTCTTGAACTGTACGGGGAATTTGAGGCGGAGGCGGAAAGCGGCCCGTACCGAAGCTACCGGGATGTGCTGCAATCGGTGGTGCAAGCGTTTGCGGGGCGCTTCGATTTCGAGGCCAGTTCCGCCGAAATTCGGTCGCTGCACGAATCAGTCGATGTGTGGCGGCCTTTTCCGGATACGGTGGCTGCTTTGCGCGAACTTCAAAAGCGCTACAAGCTGGTGGTGATTTCGAATATAGACAACGATCTATTTGCCGAGACGCGGAAGCATCTGGGCGTGGAATTCGACGGCGTAATCACGGCGGAACAGGCGAGAAGCTACAAGCCTTCCATCAACAATTTCCAGATGGCATTGCGCACACTTGCGCTGTCTCCGGATCAGCTGCTGCATGCCGCACAAAGCATCTATCACGATGTGGTGCCGGCGCGGTCGCTGGGGATCTCTACGGTCTGGGTGAACCGGGAATCGGCTCGTCCCGGGATTGGCGCGGTTCGAGGCTCAGCGGCACTCGCCGTTGAGCAGAGAGCGGACGTGGAGGTTTCCGATCTTGCCAGGCTCGCAGCAATCGCTGTGACGAGCGCGCAAGGCTGATGCCTTGGCAGGAAGTCACGTACATCGGTTGCAGGAGCTGCTTCTACATCTGGACCGGAAGCGGAAGAATCTTCTTCTGGATCGCGACCGTGACCAGTTGGGCCTTGTTGTGAATATCAAGTTTGCGCATCAAGTTGAATTTGTGCGCGTCCACGGTCTTGACGCTGACTCCCAGAACCGCCGCAGCCTGTCTCACGGTGTGCCCCTCGGCGAGCAACTTCATCACTTCACGTTCGCGCAGAGTCAGGGTACTTCTCCGCGGCGATACCCGCACCGTCTGGTGGCGCAGCATGGCGTCGTCGTTCAATTTCGTCTGGATCTGCGGACTCAATGATCGTTCGCCGCGATGGACTTCCCGCAGCGCGCGCAACAAGAGCGGGGCCGGAGTATCTTTCAGCAGGTAGCCGCTGGCACCCGAACGCAGGGCTTGCTGCACATATTCCTGATCCTCATGCATGGTCAGAAAGACAATGCGCGTGCCGGTGCAGTGTTCTTCGATGAGGCGCCCGGCTTCGAACGACGACATGCCGGGCATGCTGATATCGAGCAATACCAGGTCGGGGCGGTGCTCCAGGACCAACTTGAGTGCCTCGGCGGCATCGCTCGCCTCGCCGACCACGACAAAGTCGGAAGCGTCTTCCAGCAGGCGGCGCACGCCGTAGCGCAGCATTTCGTGATCGTCTACGATCACGCAGCGAATGGGGTCAGCAAGTTCCTGATGAAACGCCTTTGTGGTCAGCATGGACACATCCTCGCGTACTCTGACGAAGTGGCGCGATGAGTCTGGGGACCCCGGGGGCGACCGGTGGCTACCAGCACAAAGTAACCCCTAATTGTACCTGCATAGGCCACGAATTCGGGGTAAAAATCATTAGAGAGCTGAACTTTTCCACTTCATTTACAATGCCTGTTCCACATGCTGCGCTACTTCACTTCCGGAGAGTCCCACGGCGAGGCCCTGGTTGCATTTCTTTCAGGGCTGCCGGCCGGGCTGGCAGTGGATCAGGCATTTGTGGACCGCGAACTCTGGCGCCGGCAGCAAGGCTTTGGCCGCGGGGGGCGCATGAAGATCGAAACCGACAGGGCGCACTTTCTGTCGGGGGTGCATCACGGCAAGACGATCGGCTCGCCGATCGCGGTGATGCTCCAGAATCGCGACTGGCAGAATTGGAAAGAGGCGCTGCCGGTGGAGACGGGTGATCCGGAGAAACACAAGCGCGTGGCGTCGCCGCGACCGGGCCATGCCGATCTTGCCGGAGCTTTGAAGTACGATTTCACGGAAGCGCGCTATGTGCTGGAGCGCGCCTCGGCTCGAGAATCGGCGGCGCGGGTGGCAATAGGCGCGCTCGCCAAGCTGCTGCTGCGGGAGTTGGGCGTGGAAGTTCTGAGTCATGTAATCGCGGTTGGCGCGGTTTCGATCGCGGATCGGGAAATCGCGTGGGAGCAAATCGAGCCACTGGCACGCAAGAACGAAGTGCTGCTGGCTTGCGCCGATGCCGATGCCGAGCAACGCATGAAGGGAGAAGTCGATAAGGTTCTGCGCACGGGCGATTCGGTGGGCGGAGTTTTCGAGGTGGTGGCGCACAATGTTCCACCCGGCCTTGGCAGCTACGTGCAATGGGATGAGCGGCTGGATGCATTGCTGGCCGCGGCGGTGATGTCGCTGCAGGCGGTGAAGGCGGTCGAAATTGGAAGCGGGATTCAGGCAGCGCATTCGCCGGGATCGGCCGTGCACGATGAAATCGGCTATCAGAGCGACACGGGATTTGCGGGCTTCACGCGCACGCGCAACAATGCCGGAGGTCTGGAGGGCGGAGTTTCCAACGGGCAGGAAATCCGGGTTCGCGGTTATCTGAAACCGATCTCGACGCTGCGGCGTCCACTGCAGTCGGTGGATTTCGCGACGCGCGAGCCGGTGAAGGCGGCGTATGAACGCTCGGATGTATGCGTGGTCCCCGCTGCCGGCGTTGCCGGTGAGGCTATGGTTGCGCTCACGCTGGCGCGCTGCGCGCTTGAGAAATTTGGCGGCGACTCGATCAAAGAAACGAAGCGAAATTTTCAGGGCTATCTGGAACAGTTGAAGCACTATTAGTCCGAAACTATCGGCCGACGACTACTAATCCGAAAATGATTTACCCTATTGTGAAATTTGGCGATCCGGTCCTGGAAAAACCAGCGGCCTTGGTGACCAGCTTCGACGATGACCTCAAGAAGCTGGTGGAAGATATGTTCGAGTCGATGTATGCGGCGCGCGGCGTCGGGCTGGCGGCTCCGCAGATCGGCGTTTCGAAACGAATCGCCGTCGTCGATGTGACTTTCAAGGAAGAGCCCGCGGCCAAGCTGGTCCTGATCAATCCGGTGATCGTCAGCAAAGAAGGCCGGCAGCGGAGCACCGAAGGCTGCCTGAGCATCCCCGAATTTCGCGAGGAGGTCACGCGGGCCAAAACGGTGACGGTGCGCGCGCAGGACCTCAGCGGAAAGTTTTTCGAGCACACCGGAGAAGAGCTGCTGGCACGGGCGTTCCTGCATGAGACAGATCACCTGAACGGGAAACTGTACATCTCGCACATCAGCGCGCTGAAGCGGGATCTTATCAAGCGCAGGATCAAGAAACTGGTGAAGGCGGGAGAGTGGTGAGGTGCAGGTGACAGGTGGCAGGTGGCAGGTGCCAGGAAAAACATTTGTTCCGTGAGCCTTGCTGGTCGCTCTTGAGCCTGTGGCCCTCTTCGTTTTGTGAAGTCCTGAGACCTGAGACCTGAGACTTATGCTTCTGGTTTTCTGCGGCACTCCTCGTTTCGCTGTCCCGACGTTGGAGAAACTGGTCTCGGCCGGGCATTCCGTTCCGCTGGTGGTGACGCAACCCGATCGGCCTCGCGGACGGGGGATGGAAGTGGCCGTTTCTCCCGTGAAAGAGGCGGCGCTCCGCCTCGGCATTGCCGTGCTGCAACCCGGTGCCATCAAGAACAATGCCGAATTCCGCGACCAGCTTGTTGCGATTCGCCCGGACGCGATCATTGTTGTTGGCTATGGCCGCATCATTCCGCAGTGGATGATTGATCTTCCCCGGCTTGGAAATGTAAACCTGCATGCGTCTTTGCTGCCAAAGTATCGCGGTGCGGCGCCGATTCAGTGGGCAATCGCCAGCGGTGAATCCGTCACCGGGGTGACAACCATGCGCATTGACGCGGGGCTCGACACGGGCGACATACTTTTGCAGCGCGAAGTTGCGATTGGTCCGGAAGACACAGCCGAGACTTTGGGGCCGAAGCTGGCGTCTACCGGCGCGGACCTGATGATCGAGACTCTGCGCGGAATCGAGACTGGGCAAGTTCGCCCGACTCCGCAGGATCATGCGCGAGCTACGCTTGCCCCGATTCTTAAAAAAGAAGATGGCCGCATGGATTTCTCTCGCTCGGCAACCGATCTGTTCAACCGTCTGCGCGGTTTTCAGCCGTGGCCTGGGGCATTCACCATCTTTAAAGGTAAAGCGCTGCAAGTGCACCGTGCTCAACTGTGGCAACATACGGCCAGGTTGACGCCCGGAGAAGTCGCAGTCGAGGGAACGCGGCTGTTCGTTGGCTGCGCCGCGGGCTCTGGCAAAGGGAAAGACGCCGACACGGCGCTGGAACTGATCGAAATTCAACTCGAGGGCAAGCGCCGCATGACCGCGCAAGAATTCATCAACGGCTACCGGCCCAAATCCGGCGACCATCTGGGACAATAGCCTGCGATGGCCGTTTCTCCCGCTCGTGCCGTGGCTTTCGAAATTCTTCTGCGGGTCGAGCGCGAAGACTCCTACGCCGCCGAACTGCTTCATTCCGATCGACTCTCGAAGCTTTCATCCCGTGATCACGGGCTCGCCACCGAACTGGTGATGGGCGTCCTGCGCTGGCAATCTCTGCTCGACCAGCGGCTGGCCGCGGCATCGTCGCAGAAGCTCGAGCGGCTGGATGGCGAAGTTCTGGCCGCATTGCGGCTGGGCGTATACCAGTTGCAGTTTCTCTCCAGAGTCCCGGCACATGCGGCGATCTTTGAAAGCGTGGAACTCGTCAAAGCGGCGCGAAAGCGCTCGGCGGCTCCGTTCGTGAATGCGGTGCTCCGGAAAGTCGCCAAGACGGGTGTGGACGAAATTGTCGCGAACATTACTAAATCGCCCGACTCGATGGCGCTGGCCGAGAACGCTGCACATCCCCCGTGGCTGGTGGAACGCTGGAGAGAGCACTACGGAATTCAAGCGGCGCGACAGATCTGCACATACGATCAGACGGTGCCCGGCACGGCCATTCACATTCACGACGGTCAAGCTCACGACGAGCAAGCTCACGACCATCAATCTGATGCAGAACTTTCCGCAGCCGGTGTGCAGCTTTCGCCGGGTCGACTGCTGTCGGCGGCACGGCGCGTGATTGCGGGAGACGTAACCGGAACCCGCGCCTATGAGGAAGGCCGCGTCTCGATTCAGGATGAAGCTTCGCAGCTGGTCGCGTTGCTGGCCGGTCGTGGAGAGACGATTCTCGATTGTTGTGCGGCTCCCGGCAGTAAGACTGCGTTGCTTGCACGCCGCAACCCGCGCGCCAGAGTGTTTGCGACGGAGTTGCATCCCCATCGCGCGCGCCTGTTGCAGAGTCTCAGCCGCGTGCCGAATGTCCACGTGGTCGCGGCTGATGCGCGTCATTTACCTTTCACGTCTGCCTTTGACCGCATACTTGCCGATGTCC
>DATFVD010000105.1:0-11215 GCA_035260505.1 Terriglobales bacterium | reverse complement strand
AAGGGAATTCCCGGCGCCTTGGTTGGTCTCCTCGCCCATTTTTTCATCGCCTTCGCGGTTGCCGCCATCTACGTGGGAGCAACCCGGTTTCTGCCCATGCTAAGCAGGGAGGCGGTAATGTGGGGCACGATCTACGGCGCTGCGGTATTCATTGTTATGAACTTTGTCGTACTACCGCACACAGCCGTCGTGAAATCACCCTTGTCTTTGCCGCTCTTGCTGAACGGGGTTCTCGGGCACGCTTTGTTCGTTGGCTTACCGATCGCCTTGGCAGCCCGACGCATTACAAACCAGTCCAGCCTCAGTACTGAGGCGGCGTATTGCTCCTCTCGCTGCTCTTGATAGTCATCGTTAGAGGAAGCGGCGCCATGTCAATCGATCTTTGAATAACATCTTAGGACTAGAGGAAAGCGTACGGGACTCGAACCCGCGCACCGACTGCCGAATGCGTCAACGTTCCTTTCACGATTTCATTACGACACATTCGAGACTGTCGGCGCTTGCGGCCGCCTCCATCGCCGCCGGCAGGTCGGCCAAGAGAAAGACCTTGGGTGAAATCGCGGTTACTTCCAGCGCGCCGCTGCGTATCATGGCGAGCACGCTGCGATAGGCATCGGCCGGGTGCATGAAATTCCCGATGATCTCCAGACTGTTGATCATTAACTGCATGTACGGGACCGGGAGATCAACGGTCATACTCCCCATGAGAACGAGCCTGCCACCGCGCCGAAGTTCACAAGGCGCTTCGTTCTCGTCCTCGTCGTCGTCCTCGAATCCGGCCCCGCGGAGTGATGGAGTGTTGGCCCGCCCGCATCGCTACGCGAAGCGTTGCGGGCGGGAGTATTGGAGTACTGCGCCAAGTCCGAATTGCACCCGCGCAGCGGGTAGGGATGCTGATGGCGAAGTCGGAAGCCTCCCGGCTTGCCAAACGTAGCCTCTCGGAGCTTACGCGAGGAGGCGGAGTTTGGAGGTAAGGGGATTCGAACCCTGGCTCGCCAGAGGGCTTCCATGGTGCAGCAGTCTCCGTTCAACGGCACGGATAGCCAGTACATCCCTAACGAATCGCAAGCGGTATCATTTCTTCGAAACCGCTTCTTTAGCGCAGTGCCAGAATTTTTCTGCGGCAGGGCTGAGTTTTCCTTTGAGCGCGGCCAGACCGACGGAGATTGGTTTCGGCTCGGGCGTGAGTCGCACTAACTTCACCCGATTTCCGAAAGCGTATCCAAGCGCGTCCACCGCAATGCCCACACCTGTGCCAGCTTCGATGGCGGAGATAACACTGGTCATGCTATCGTGTTCCTCCACGACTCGCGGCTTGTTTTTTACCGGAGCGAATAGCGTGGCGAGGTAACCGGAGTAATCGGCAAAATCTTCTCGCGTTAACCCTACAAACGGTTGTTGCGCCGCATCAGCCAGGGAGACCGAACGACGTCGTGCAAACGGATGGGTCGGTGGCACCGCCAGCCGGACATGCTGACGCAACAATTCTTCAAAGCGGAAATCACGAAATTCGCCGCGCTCCAGCGCGCGGGCGACTAAGGCCACCTTCAGTCGTCCATCTCGCAGGCCAACGGCAATTTCTTCGTTACTCCAATCGTGCAGTTTAACGTGAACGTTAGGCATTGCTCTTTGAAAAGCGCGCGCTGCTGAGGACAAGATGTGTGCGCTTGGTGTAAGCGAATAACCAACGTGCAGTTCCGTTTCACCGGCCTGCGCGAATGCGCGCACGTTTCGCACCGCTTCATCCGTTCGCTCAAGCACGGCGCCCGCTTCTTTCAAAAACAGTCGGCCTGCCTCAGTAAGACTGATTGCTTTACCGCTGCGCTCGAATAACTGCACACCGAGCTCGTCCTCGAGATCGCGGATCTGCCGGCTCACCGCCGGTTGCGAGACGTGAAGTTTCCGGGTGGCAGCGCGCAGGACGTTTTCAGCCTCTGCCACAGCGACGAAATAACGAAGATGCCGAAGTTCCACTGCCGATCCAACTATGCCGCGACGGCATAAGGAGACAAGAAACATCGCCTTTCACAATCGGTTGGTCACGGTCTGATCGTGTCCCCATGAACAATCAACTAACTACCGAAAGGGGAAAGAAAGGAACCAAGACATGAAAATCGGCATCATTGGCACGGGGGAAGTCGGCAGCACGCTCACGCGCAGGCTCACCCGCCTGAGGCACACCGTGTCCATCGCGAACTCCCGCGGCCCAGGGTCGGCAGCTCCGGCTATCACGTCGTTTACGCCGCCAATTACCGGGTTTGGCCAGACCGTTACTTCCGGGCCGTCGAGACCGACCCTCGCCGATCTCGCGAAGGAGACTGGAGCGCATTCGGTCACGGTCGCCGACGCCGTCAAGAACGTCGACCTCGTCGTCGTGGCCCTCAACACGAAGAACGTGCCCGACTTGCCCAAGGGACTCTTCCGCGGCGTGCCGAGCGACGTCGTCGTCGTCGACACGAGCAACTACTACCCCTCGTTTCGCGACGGCCGCATCGCGGCCATCGAAGAAGCGGGCACCGAGTCGGGTTGGGTTTCCAGCGTGCTCGGGCGACCCGTGGTGAAGGTGTTCAACAACATCACTGCGCACTTCTTGGCGGAGGGGGGCCGGCCGAAAGGAGCGAAGGATCGGATCGCTCTCCCCGTCGCCGGCGACGATGCCCTCGCCAAGTCCGTGGTCCTGGCCTTCGTCGACGAGCTCGGCTTCGACGGCGTCGACGCGGGATCGCTCGACGAGTCCTGGCGACAGCAACCCGGGACGCCCGTCTATTGCACCAATCTGGACGCGGACGGCGTTCGGCGCACCTTGCGCCAGGCCGATCGAGCGAAGGCGCCGCAGGAGCGCGAGCGGTCGCTGGCCGAGTTCGCGAAGCTGCCGGCAGGTTCGACGTCGCGCGATATGGTCCTCCTCCAACGTCGCCTCTTCGGCCTGTCCGTTTGAGCAAGCAGCGAGAACGTGCAGATCGGCATCATCTGCGTCGGACACATGGGTGGAACGGTGGCTCGTCATTGGGCCAAGCTCGGGCACGACGTGCGGATCGCAAACTCGCGCGGCCCCGGGACGCTCACCGCAACCGGTAAAAACCGGGTGGTTGTCCTCGCCAGGGACAAACTCAGCGCGCAAAGTCGTTTGTTTCTCGACACTTGCGATTCGAAGATTCTGACTACGCGGGAAGCGACGTGTTGTTAAGCGAGCGATAGAATTCTGGCGGCAATATCATTTGGTCGCCATTTCTTTCGCGCAGTGCCAGAATTTTTCTGCGGCAGGGCTGAGTTTCCCTTTCAGCGCGGCCAAGCCGATCGAGATTGGTTTTGGTTCAGGCGTGAGGTGCAAAACTTTGACCCGAGGTCCGAAACTGTAACCAAAAACGTCCCCACCAAAGGCGACGCCGGCTCCCGCTTCGACCGACGAAAGAATGCCGGCCATGCTGTCATGTTCCTCCACGACCCGCGGTTTCTGTTTCACCTTCGAAAACGTGATCGAGAGATAATCATAATATTCCGGATAATCTTCGTGGGTGAGGCCGATCAACGGTTCGGTCGCGACCTCGCTAATTGGGATGGCGCGGCGTCGGGCAAACGGATGCTGCGGGGAAACCGCCACACAAACGCGTTCGTGAAACAACTCTTCATATCGCAGGTCGCGCAGCGAACTAGCCTTCGGGGGACGAACGATCAATCCGACTTGAAGCCGGCCATCGCGTACGCCGTCGAGAATGGCTTGGTTGCTCCAATCGTGCAGTCTGACGTGCACGTTTGGCATTTTTCTCTGAAATGCCCGTAGGATTTTCGGCAGAATTTCGGCGACTGGCGTCGGCGAGTAGCCGACGTGGAGTTCGGCAGGCTCTGCCCTTGCAACCGCTCGCGCTTCTTTGACGGCTTCGTCGGCGCGTCGCAACACGGCGCGCGCATTGTCGAGGAACACCCGGCCTGCCTCGGTTAACCGAACTGACTTGGCCGTACGTTGGAGCAACGAAAATCCAATTTCGTCTTCGAGATCGCGCACCTGTTTGCTCAACGCCGGTTGCGAGACGTGCAGCTTCACCGCGGCGCGAGACATGTTTTCCTCCTCGCCCACGGCTACGAAGTAACGCAAGTGCCGCAGCTCCATCTCTCAGAGCCTAACTCAGAGTTATGCTCAGCCAAGAAAAACGATATTTCACAAGATCGACATACCGGACGGATCGTGTTGCTATGAAGATCTTAAATAAAGTCAGTCGGTTCCTGTTAGGCCTGATCTTTCTGATCTTCGGGCTCAACGGATTTCTTCACTTCATTCCGATGCCGCCGCCCAGCGGAGTCGCGGGACAGTTCTTCGGAGCATTGTTCGTTTCGAACTATCTGGTGCCCATTTTCGGGCTCCAGGTGATCTCGGGCGCTTTGCTCCTGGTTAATCGATTCGTGCCGCTCGCGCTGACGATCCTCGCTGCGATCATCGTGAACATTTTGCTGTTTCACGTTTTGATGAATCCGGCCGGTTTGGGGCTCGCAGTTTTTGCCGCGATCCTTTGGGGCGTCGTGTTCGCGAGTGTCAGGTCGGCGTTCGCCGGAATCTTTCAGGCGCGAGTTGACATGAAAACTGCGCCGGTGCGAGTGCACTCGCGTGTCGTTTCACCGGCCTAACGATTGAACCAAGAAAGGAGCAATCATGAGCAGAACGCTCGAAGCAATTACGAGCCCTCGCAGCCTCGCGTCCGGAAAAGTGGATAACCAAACGATGAAAGCAGTTCGCATTCACAAATACGGTGGGCCAGAAGTTCTGCAGTCCGAGGATTTGCCGCCGCCGCAGGTCTCCGCGGCGACCGAAGTGCTAATTCGGGTTCATGCAGCCGGTGTAAATCCAGTGGACTCGGCAATTCGTCGTGGCCTCGTGAAGGAGATATTTCCAGTTTCGCTCCCGTGGATTCCGGGATCGGACGTGTCGGGTGTTATTGAAGAGGTTGGTCCCGATGTCACGAGATTCAAAAAGGGCGATGAGGTGTTCGCCCTGCTGAATCCAGCGAAAGGCGGCGCGTATGCCGAATACGTTGTAGTCAGCGAGTCGGAACTCGCGTTGAAACCGAAGTTACTCCATCACATTCGAGCGGCGGCAGTTCCAGTCGCCGCGGTCACCGCCTGGAATGCGCTGTTCGAAACAGCGCAGTTGCAGTCGGGTCAACGCGTGCTGATTCACGGCGGCGCCGGTGGCGTCGGTCATTTCGCGGTGCAACTCGCCAAGCGGAAAGGCGCACACGTAATAGCGACCGCATCAGCGAAAAATCATGAGCTGGTCTACGAGCTCGGCGCTGATGAGGTGATCGATTACCAGGCGCAAAAATTCGAAGACGTCGCGCGCAAGATCGACATCGTCCTCGATTCGATCGGCGACGACACGCAGGAACGTTCCTGGAAAGTTTTGAAGAAGGGCGGAGTCCTGGTTTCGATCGTGCAGCCGCCATCGGGGGAAAAAGCAAGATCCGTTGGCGCTCGCGGAGCAATGGTTCAAAGCCGGCCGGATGGCGCCAAGCTTGCCGAGATCGCGAAAATCATTGACTCAGGCCAACTCGCGCCGGTGATCAATCGCATTCTCCCGCTGAGCGAAGCGCGGCGCGCCCAAGAGCTCAGCCAATCGGGTCACATGCACGGAAAGATTGTCCTGCGAGTGGTGAATCACAATGGAGGGAAATAGTCATGACACCCGAAGCCAACAAGGCCATCGCACTTACGACTGGTCGACGTTTTCAATAGTTTGCTAGGAGGCTTACAAGGAGTCGACGAATGTCAGACCAATCATCGAATCGACCGCTCGCCGGCAAGGCCGTTACATACAAGGCTCTAGGCGGCCCCGAGGTCATCGAAATCGTGGAACGTACGGTCCGGGCGCCTGCGGCCGGTGAGGTCCGTATCGAGGTGAAGGCGGCGGCGGTCAATCCGACCGACATCCTTTTCCGCGATCCAGGCTTTGGTGATCAGTTTGGCGGTGACACTTTCCCCATCGTGCCCGGCATGGATGCCGCAGGTATCATCGAATCTGTCGGACCGGGCGTATCTCGCCTACATGCTGGCGAGAAGGTGATGGCGGCAGTCATGCCAGTGCGCCCCGAAGGCGGCGCGCAGGCGCAACACATCGTGGTGCCCGCTGCCTCGGTCGTTCCGATACCCGAGGGCGTTTCTTTGGCTGAGGCTTCTACGCTGCCGACGACCGGGCTGACTGCGCTCAACGCGCTGGAAATTGCTGCGCTGAAGACGGGTCAGATCTTAGCCGTGAGCGGTGGCGCTGGGCTTCTGGCTCAATACGCGATCGCGGCCGCGAAACGGCGGGGAATAAAGGTTATCGCCGACGCCAAGCCAGCAGATACCGAGCTGGTACGCGGCTACGGCGCGAATATCGTGGTCGAGCGCGGACTCGGCTTCGCCAAGGCGATCCGCCGGGAGCTGCCCAATGGTGCCGACGCGCTGCTCGACACGGCGGTCCTTGGGGAAGAGTCCTTTGGCGCCATCCGTGACGGGGGCATCTACATTCCGGTTCGCGGCTGGGGAGGCAAGCCCGCCGAACGGGGAATCAAGATCAAGCCGATGCTTGTGTCCGATGTCCTCGAACGTACCGAATGGCTCGAACTGCTCCGCGACATGGTCGCAGCTAGGGAGATAAAGCTGCGCGCTGTTGAGGAATACCTGCCCACGAAAGCCGCCGATGCACAGCGCGCGCTCGTGGCCGGCGGCCATCGTGGTCGGCCGGTAATCCGGTTCTAGCAACCTTGCCACCATGCAGGCCAAGCCATTCGGCTGTTCAGTTTCGGTGTGGGGCGAACCGCATGGAGGTTATCGCCATGTCTGACCTTGAAACGAACAAGGCCATCGCACTACGACTGGTCGAGGTTTTCAACGGCCGGCAACTCGATCGGCTTGAGGATGTGCTTCATCCCAAGTTCCGCGGGCGCGGAATCTCAGCCGTTGTGCCGGGCGGCCCCGTGGTCGGACCCGGTGCTCGGCGAAAGCTCTACCAGATGTTCCTCCAAGCGATCCCCGACGCGCGAGGCCAAGTGGTTGACGTTGTCGCGGAAGGCGACAAGGTCGTACTCGTCGATCGCTTCGGTGGTACGCATCGCGGGGAGTTCTTCGGCAGTCCCGGTACGGGCAATCACATCGAGTGGACGGCCATCCATATCTACACCATTCGTGACGGCAAAATCCTCGAAGACGCCGTCATGACGGACTCGCTTGCCATTATGCAGCAGATCGGTCTCGCCCGAAAGGCTTGGCCCGCTACGAAACAAGCCGAAAAGTATTCGGAAAGGAGTATTACAATGTCTCAATCAAAACTCGTGCTCGTCACCGGTGCTACCGGTAACCAAGGTGGTGCCTGCGTTGATGCGTTATTGACGCGCGGACATCAAGTCCGGGCTCTGACACGAAATTCTGCCTCCCCGGCAGCTAAGCGACTGCGTGAGCAGGGAGTTGAAATCGTTGTCGGTGACTTCACTGACCATGATTCATTAGTGCGCGCTGCACGCGGCGTCGACGCTGTTTATGCGATGAGCACACCCTATGAACAGGGTGCTGACAAAGAAACCGCTCAGGGCATCACCATCACGGATGCTGCCAAGGCGGCTCGAGTCGCTCATCTTATTTACAGTTCGGTCGCCAGTGCAAATCGCGGAACGGGTATTCAACATTTTGACGGCAAATATGCGGTCGAAAAGCACGTTCAAGCGTCCGGCGTGCCCTACACCATCGTCGCCCCGGTCTTCTTCATGGAGAATTTGTTGCAGCCGTGGACGCTCCCGAGTCTGCGTCAGGGGAAGCTCGCTATGGCATTGCCTGCCACCCGCTCGCTACAACAAATCACCGTGGCCGACATCGGGGCGTTCGTTGCAGCGGTTATTGAGCGCGGTGACACCGTCTTCGGTCGTCGCTTTGATATCGCCGGGGATGAGCTAACGGGCGAAGAAGCCGCGGCCATATTGTCCAAGGTGACGGGCCGCGAGGTCCACTATGAGGGGTTTCCACCAGACGTCTTACGTGCCCAGAGCGAAGATATGGCTCGGATGTTCGAGTGGTTCGATAGTTCAGGGTATGCCGCCGACATCAAGAGCCTGCGCCGTGATTTCCCAGAGGTGAAGTGGCATACTTTCGAGGAGTGGGCGCGTAAGCAGGACTGGAGTGTTCTCGATCAAAGCTAGAGCGAAGCCGCGCCTGCGTGTTCGAATGATCGCGCGCGTTTAGTTAAGACAACTGCGTGACGCGCTTTGGCGTGACGCAGCAAGAGTTGGGACTCCGAGCAGTGGAAAAATATGCCCCAGCATACTTTTTCGAACGCAAAGCGAACTTTCGAAAAAGCTTCCGCAGCTCCCAAAGCCTCGCCGGTGTTGCGGGCCTCCTAACCCTACCAAACTAACCATGAGTACCGCACTGAATAACTACGGAGTCTTAGGCGAGTCTCGTACCAAAAGGCATGCTTGCCAATAACTCCCTCGTTTGTATTACTTCCGAATTGCCCGTCATCCGAGCACAATCTGATGGGATGCCTCCACTCGCAGTGCGCAGATTTGGCCGTATAGTTCTGTCACAGTGTGCCGCGGCGCGTGTCTTACTAGATAAAAGGAGACACAAATATGAGCGTCAATGAACTCCAAGCCTTAACACAGAAGTTCGCCGATGCCTTCGATCAGCGCGACCTCCAGCCGGTCATGGAGATGCTTTCTGAGGACGTGGAGGTGTTTGACCACGTTCCCTATCGGTTCGATGGCAAGCCGCTCTTCGCCAAGTATCTCCACGAGGCCGTCGCGGGCCTTGTCTCAGCGAGCTTCGGCTTCCGGCAACCATCGTGTCGCGTGTACGGCGATACCGTAGGTATCGTAAATGCTTACGACATGTTTACGGGCGTAACCAAAGACGGCAAGGCCCTGTCCATCCACGGCCGAACGACCTTGGTCTTCCTCAAACAGAGCGGGCAGTGGAAGATTGTCAGCGCCCACTTCTCTGCTATGCCCTAGGCGCTCCGAGAATCAGGCGAGATCATCCTGCCAGACTGGAGATGGAACGTGACTATCAGTAACCCGCTAGCCGACAACTCCCCCGACCACGAGGATCAAAGCCTTGCGCTGCGCGCCCGCTCGGGAGATCGCCAGGCGCTCGAAGATCTGATCCACCGGCATCAAGCGTGGATTTACAATATCGCCGTCCGCATGCTCCACCATCCGCAGGATGCGGAGGACGCCACGCAAGAGATCCTCATCAAAGTACTCACCCGTCTCGCATCCTTTGAGGGCCGCAGCAGCTTCCGCACCTGGCTCTACCGCATCGTAGTCAACCATGTGCTCAATATGAAGCGCGGGCGCGTCGAGCATGCGTCATTGGATTTTGCCTTTTACGGCGCGGCGCTCGACAACACGCCAGAATTAGAGCTGGCCGATCCAAAAAGCGCATCGCCGGACACGGACCTGCTGGTGACCGAGGCAATGATCTCCTGTACTTCCGGAATGCTTCTTTGCCTTGACCGCGAGCAACGCTTGACCTTTATCCTCGGTGCCATCTTCGGTGTAAGCGACACCGTTGCCGCTGAGCTCTTGGAGATCACCCCCGACAACTTTCGCCAACGCCTGGCCCGTGCGCGCCGAGACCTGCGCAACTTCATGAACGACAAGTGCGGACTGGTAAACCACGCGAACCCCTGCCGGTGTGCCAAGAAGACCCGTGGCTTCATACAAGCGGGCCACGTCGATCCCCAGAACCTCTTGTTCGTTCGCGAACGAGTCTGCGAGGTGCGGGAAGCCGCACCGAAGGTGCATGAGGCCATCAACACCCTGGACGGAAAATGTGCGGAAATCTTCCGCGGACATCCGTTCTATAAAGCGCCAGACCTCGGGCCAATGCTGCGGCGGCTGGTCGAACGCCCCGATCTAAAACTCAGCAGCTAACCGGCCCGACCGCAAGGCTCAAACATTTCTCGAATCACAATTTCTTGGGGGAGAATATGACCAACAGCTATCCTTTTGTCGTTTTTGGCGACGAGTTCAAAGGCAAGCGTGTTCTCGTGACCGGTGGCACGAAGGGTGTAGGAGAAGCGATCGTACGTCGTTTTGAATTGAGCAGTGCCTCGGTCGCCACCACCGCGCGCTCTGCGGCGGCCCCAGGCCTGGCTCCTGCTCTCTTTATACAGGCGGATCTCGGAACGGCCCGCGGCGTCCAAAACGTCGTCGATCGCATTCAGCAAGAGTGGGGTGGGCTCGACGTATTGGTGAACAATGTCGGTGGAACAGAAACAAGACCAGGCGGATTCGAGGTGCTCTCCGACGAGGACTGGCAACGAATACTGGAGGTCAACCTGCTCGCCGCCGTTCGCCTGGACCGTGCTTTCCTTCCCGGCATGATCGAACGCCAGTCCGGAGTCGTCATTCATATCTCTTCCATCTCTCATCGTCTACCGTTCTCCAATTCGACTCTCGCCTACGCGGCCGCCAAGGGAGCCCTTGCTACTTACAGCAAGGGGCTCGCAAAGGGTGTTGCTCCGAGAGGAGTGCGAGTAACGATGATTTCGCCCGGTTTCATCGAGACCCCCGGCGCGCAGGGGATGATCGAAGACATTTCCAAAGGCAGTGGCATCAGTAAGGACGCTGCACGTCAACGGATTGTGGAGATGCTTGGAGGCATTCCCATCGGCCGTACCGGTCGACCCGAGGAAGTGGCAGAGCTGGTAGCCTTTCTCGCCTCAGACCGAGGCGCGTTTATCAGCGGCGCTGATTACATTGTCGACGGTGGCACGATGCCCACGACGTGAGCGGAATAAGCGCGTCGACGTTCGAAGCAGAACTCTTCGGAGGTCTACTATTCACCCGGATTGATCACAAGAGCTGATGGACAATACCCTATTCCAATCGCCGAGCGTGCGAAAAGCCGCTTCATTTCTCCCTCAGTTTTCGCCAGCAGTCTAAGATGCCAAAAGCAACTCCCGGCCATCGAAGGATTCAAATTTTCGTTTTGGTCAAACGACAACGATGAACCTATTCGTTGAAGGTTCGGTGCGAGAGGGCCGCCGCCAAATAAGCAAAGTTTCAACCAGAAAAATTCCAAAATGACGACTAAATCAATGTTTGCTGTGTACGCCTCGAAGGGTGACATTCAAAATCCTTTGTCAGGGCTTGTGGTGGGCGAACGCCCTATCCCCGAGATTCCCGAAGGCTGGCTTCGTGTTAAAGTCACTCATGCGAGTTTGAATCGCCATGATATCTTCACCTTA
>DATFVD010000104.1:0-12828 GCA_035260505.1 Terriglobales bacterium | reverse complement strand
ATGCGGCCCGGGTGGCTGGCCCAGGCCGCATTTGTTTTTTGCTCTCGACATCCGTCTTGCAGGCATTCCCAATTTTTGGAAACCGCTCCGCCTCCATCGCGCGTTTCCCACGATCAGACGCCACTCAACGGCGCAGTCAGCGTGTCCAAACGCCAGTCTCCTCCCACTTATTACTTTTCGGATACCCTCCTGCGAGCACCACAACCAGGGCCACCTTTCTTTTCTTTTGCGGGGGGATCTGGGGAGTAATAAGTGGGATAGCTTGTCCATCTAGAGGGCATGAATTGTGGGGAAGGGCCTGCTTTTGCCGTGAAAATGGCATGAAAGTACCGACCCATCGTTTAGCCAACAGGCCGCCCGAACGATCATGGGAAGGGTTTGGAAAGAGGGCAGAGGCTCGCTCACGCGCAGTCCGCGCAATTCAAGGTGTAACGTCGAAAACATCTTTGATCAAAAAGTCATCGGCGATGCCGGCTTTTAGGGCATTAAACTGTTGACTACCCGATCGGCTCAGCTTGTACATCGCCTCCAACGTCCGCAGAACATTAACGTGTGTCACGCCCTTCTCTTCGACGTACTCACCAGGTTTTATGTGAGCCCCGGCAAAAATTGTGACGATGTGGTTAGCTTTTTTCGGATCGTTGTCCCCTGGGTCGGTCAAGCCCCCGCTAAAACTGAATTGACTGTTCTCGTCGAAAGTGAGAATCAGCAGACTGTTATGCTGCTTCGCCCAGCGGTAGTAGCCGTCGATGTGCTGCCTCAACCACCTGTCGCCAGTCCCGATAGCCGACGGAATCGAACCGTTGTGCATGTCATTTACAAGGTTCGGGATAACAAAAGAAACAGTCGGCAGCGCATTGTAATCCGAGGGAAAGTCTTGCGGAAATCGCAGGTTTGAGGAATCGTCTACCGTCTTGCCATGAGGCACATTGGAAAAGCTTACCCAGGGAACGTGTTTGCGGGCATAAAGACCTTCCTCCGTAGTCGGCGAGCCGATCTCGGGCAGGCCTTCGGAATATCCTTTGAAGGAACGGCCAGCATGGATCAACTCCTCTCCCAGATTGCCCGTTGTAAGATCACGGCTCGGGATTTTGTCGGTAAATCCAACGTGCTGGTTGCTCCCCGAGAAGAGCCAGAAATAGTTTCCCTCGCTATGGTGTTCCTCGGCAAAACACTTGGTGAGGCTCGCTCCCTCTTTCCTGAGAACGTCATTGATATACGAGGCGTTCTTGTTGCCTATAATTTGCTCGTAATCTTTATTTTCCTCCACCACGATCACGACATGGTCGTACACGGGAAGGCCCGCAGCCCACGGGAGCGGCAGAGGGATGTTCGCCTGGAAGGCCAGCGCTGGGCCCACGAGGGACAGAATACCGATGCCGGGCAATAGGAGGGCGAGAACAAGCGCCAGGGTCGACGTTGTTAAACTGTTCGGCTTGGTCTGATTTCGCGCCATTTGGCATGCTCATCAGGCGCGAGAGGAATCACCTCGTCGGCTGTGTAGCGGGGAGTGGAGGTTTGAACTCTGGTCTCAAATCCTCATCGGCATCACAATATAGCGGTACTTATAATCTTCGCCTTCCGCGGGACGAAGCTGGCCGGCAGACTGGGCATCCTTCAGCTCTAGTTTCACCTCACACGAACCGGTTGCCTTGATGAAGTCGATCAGATATTGAGCGTTGAATCCGATCGCCATCGGCTCACCGTCATAGGCGATTTCAATGGAATCCTCCGACTCGCCAGTCTCGGTCGATGATGCGGAGAGCTTCAACTCGCCTTTCTCCAGACGCAACCGCACGGCGCGCGACCGCTCATCGGCGAACTGCGCTACCCGCGCGATCGCCGCTCCCAGTTCTTCGCCCTGCAAGGTGATCGATTTGGAGACATCCTTTGGCAGCACGGCCTCGTAGTTGGGGAACTGGCCCGTAAGCTGGCGGGATGTCAGCAACCGCGGACCAACGCGGAAGAACAGTGTGGACTCGTCTTTGGCGAAGTCGATGGTCTCGACATCCGAATCGAGAAGCGATTTCAATTCGTCCATCGCCTTTTTCGGAATCAGCGTCTTCATCTCGCCCGAAACGCCTTCAAACTTTTCTCCCGTGCGCTCCACGTGCGCCAGGCGGTGGCCATCGGTCGCAACCATGGTGATCGACTCCGGCTTCAGCACCATCAAGGCCCCATTCAACGTGTAGCGCGACTCCTCACTGGCAATGGCGAAGCCTGTCTTGGAAATCATCGACCGCAACACCGCCGCCGGAATCTTAATCAACCCTACTGACGGAAACACCGGCAGCCCCGGGAAATTCGACTTCGCCATTCCAACCATTTTCGTGTTGGATCGTCCGCAGCGAATACTGACCCAATGGTTCTCAAGCAATCGAATGGTGATGTCGGCATCGGGCAGCAGCTTTACGTAGTCATAGAGTTTGCGTGCCGGAATTGTGCATGCGCCTTCCTTTTTGACTTTAGCACTACACGAGGTCCGCAGGCTCAGGTCGAGGTCCGTCGCCGTCAGCGACAACTTGTCTCCCGCAGCCTCGAAAAGATAGTTGGAGAGGATGGGAATCGTGGTCTTGCGCTCCACCACGCCCTGAGTGGCTGTCAGTTCGCGAAGAAGCTCAGACTTGCTGACCGTAATTTCCATGGTCGTTGATGTTGCGGCTACCGCAGGGGCGACTTCCACCGGCATATTGGGTCTCCCGACTCTACTTCTGTTCTCTTTTTATATCAAATACAAATACAAGAAAACCAGTAGTAACCGTAGGTGCTGCTGAGAAGTGGAAAATCAGTCCAGGTCCCAATGGTTCAGTCGCTTCCACGTCGACTCTTCGTGTGAACAATCACTTCTCGCTGCAGTGGAGGCCATGGCAACCCCCAGACGGTTCCAGGGTTTCCATCTCGTCTCGCACACGATCCACAAACACTCCACAGCATGAAGGCAGGAAGAATGGCCTGCAGAGTGGAAAAACGGGTGGAAGCCGCCATTTATGCGCCCAATTGCTCGGTCAACTTATTGAGCAGCCTGTTTAAATCTTTATCGTCTTTGCGAACACCTTCAATCTTGTCCACTGAATGCAAGACCGTGGTGTGGTGCTTGCCGCCGAACTGGCGTCCAATTTCAGGCAGGGAAGCCTCTGTGAGGTGCTTGGCCAGGTACATCGCAATCTGCCGAGGATAGACGATAGAGCGCGAATTATTTTTCGCCTTAATTTCCACCAGGCGCAGACCGAATTGCTCGGCCACCGCTTTCTGAATGGATTCAATCGTCACCTTGCGCGCCTGCGAATCAATGAAATTCTTCAATACCTGCTGGGTGTAGGGAAGCGTAATTTCCGCCCCAATCAGCGATGAATGCGCCACCAGGCGGATCAGCGCCCCTTCCAGTTCGCGCACATTCGAGCGGATGTTCTGGGCGATAAACAACGCCACATCCGTCGGCAACGTCACCCGCTCCTGCTCCGCCTTTTTTTGCAGGATGGCGACTTTTGTCTCCAGGTCCGGTGGCTGAATGTCGGCGATCAGGCCCCACTCGAACCGGCTGCGCAAGCGATCCTCAAATTCGGCCAACTCCTTTGGCGGGCGGTCGCTGGCGATGACAATCTGCTTCATCGACTCGTGCAGCGCGTTAAACGTGTGGAAGAACTCTTCCTGGGTGCGCTCTTTCTGGGCGAGAAACTGGATGTCGTCAATCAGCAATACGTCCATCGTCCGGAATTTATCCCGGAAGCTGATCATCTTGTCGTAGCGCAACGAGTTGATCATCTCGTTGGTGAACTTCTCGCTCGACACGTAGCAGATTGCCGCCTGTGGAGTCCGCCGCTTGATCTCATGCCCGATCGCCTGCATCAGGTGGGTCTTCCCCATCCCGACGCCTCCATACAGGAACAGGGGGTTGTAGGCTTTCG
Source organism: Terriglobales bacterium (assembly GCA_035260505.1). Taxonomy (GTDB): domain Bacteria; phylum Acidobacteriota; class Terriglobia; order Terriglobales; family Acidobacteriaceae; genus Acidiflorens. The sequence goes on along the minus strand of DATFVD010000104.1, from coordinate 8,923 downwards.
AAGGGCGCTCCGCCACGGCCTGGCAAGCCGCGTGCGCGAACTGATTCCCGCTGCCGATCACGAACGCGTCGAAGGTATAGCGCGGATTCAGTTGAGCAGCGCTGTCCCAGTCGAATCGCGCCTGGGCTGGATGCAACCCAGGTGCCGGCTGCGGACCAGGGGACGGCGCCGATAGGCCGCCATTGTGGCGGATCGGCGTGTTCGAAGGATCATCCTCGGCGGTAACGAATTTCACATCGTCGTATCCCAGGCCGAGAACATCGACCGCTTCCTGAATCAGATCTGCGTATTTGTCGCCGACATGGCGAAACTCGGCGGTCGGAATGCGCACGAACAGAACTCCATTGCTGGCGTGGCTGTACCGCGTCGGCTTCAACCAGGTGTCGTAGGAGTGCCGGTTGACTTTCTTTTCCAGGGCGTCAAGGATGCGCACCCACGGATTCGGGACGATGGCAGAACTGGTGAGGGACATTGTTTACCAGAATATCGAAAGCGCCGGCGTAAAAGCGTCCGGGAAAAACAAAATCTTGTAAATGAGTTCTTCGTTTACTGCAGAGCAGCTTCTGTTTTGCAGTACGGGTTGTCGTTGAAATTTATTACGAGTCGAACGGCATACTAGCACAAAAAAAACGCCGCGTCGGCACGTTGCCGCAAAATTTTTCCTGGCGGGACGCTTTCCCGAATCGCGATTTTATTGCGCTGTCAAGTGTCGAGAAACTAACTGCCGCGCAAAGTGTGCAACTACGAAATCGCCCGGCGTTCCCGTTTCGCTGGCGCTGTAGTTTTGTAGTCCCCGGGATATACCACCACCGAACGTCTTCCGCCCTCGCCGTCACTCTCGGTGCGCAAATCCTTTTCCTCACGCAGCGCCAAATGCACGATTCGCCGCTCCCGCGACGACATCGGTCCGAACCGGTAAGGCTCGCTTGTCCGGCGGACATGTTCCGCCGCCACCCGAGCGGCCAGCTGCAATTCGTCGATCCGCATCGCCCGGAAATTCCTGCAGTCGAACCATATCTTCTCGTGTTCGTTGCCCTGCAGATGCAGGACCTCCGACGCCAGCAACTCAAACGACCGCAGCAACTCGCCACCCCGATCCAGCAATAGCCCCGAATCCGGCCCCGCAAACTCCACCAGAATTTCCGGATGTTCCCATTCGCGATTCTGCGCGATCGGCGGATCCACGGTGATCCGGTATTTCAGCTTGAACCCGCCGTTCGAAATTACGGCCTGGAGGAATTCCCCAATCTGTTTTGCAGCCACGACCTTATCTGTAATCGGCATAAGTCAGCTCTCAGCCATCAGCTCTCAGCCATCAGTAAAGGCCAAAAGCGTGCAAACGAACAATTTCGTATCAGGGTATCGCCTTGGTGATACCGAAAATCTTCAAAAGCCAGTTGCCCCCTTAGGGGCTGGATTAAACTGATGGCTGAAAGCTGACGGGGCTATTTTTCTTTTTTTCTCGCCCGCTTCTCCATCATCTCGCGCATCTCGCGCCCCAACGAGGTGCGATTCATCACCGCCTGTTGGACGATCCCGATCAACTGGCCCGCGGCCCAGTACAATCCCAATCCCGCCGGCAGATACCAACTCATGTAGCCCAGCATACCCGGCATCATGAAGTTCATCATCTTCTGCTGCGCCGGGTCCATTCCCGCCTGCGGCGTCATCCGCTGCATGAAAAACATGGTAACGATGATCGCAATCGGGAGAATGTGCCACGGATCGGCCGCCGAAAGATCGTGGATCCATAGCCATGGCGCATGCCGCAGATCCATCGCGACGTTGAGCATGCGGTAGTACGCAAACAAGAACGGCATCTGGATCACAAGCGGCAAACATCCGCCCGCAGGATTCACGCCTTCTCTCTTATAGAGCGCCGAAATCTCTTCGTTCATTTCGGCCTTCTTCGGATCTCGCAAGCTATATTTCTTGTACTTTTCCTGGATCGACTTGATCTGCGGCGCCACGCGTTGCATCTTCAGCATCGACTTCATCTGCGACAACCGCAGCGGCAGGAGCGCGAGGTTGATGACCAGCGTCTGTAACAGAATCGCCCAGCCCCAGTTCGGGACGATGTGGCTGTACATCCATTTCAACCATAGAAACAGAGGCCGCGCGATGATTCCCAGCCAGCCGAAATCGATGATCGCGCGCAAATCTGGTTCCGCGCCTGTGATACCCGGCACGGCCACCGATTCCAGGTCCGACAGCGCCTTGGGGCCGACATACAGGCGCTCCTCTGTCGAGCCTTTCATGCTGCCGACTGCTGCGCCCAGAACGTCCACCTTATCCATCTGCTTGTTGTTCGCATCAGACGTGTTATGGGGAATCTCAATGGTGTTGTGCAGTGTCACCATCGCCGCGTTCTGCGGATCCCGCGGCAAAAAAACGGCCGCGAAATATTGGTCTGACACTCCCGCCCAGTGGAATGGTCCTGGCAGCGTCCCGCCCCCGCTGATCTTCTTGATCGCCAGGCGCTCGACCTTGCTGTCAAATTGATAGACGATCTGGGCGGTCGCGTACTGGGGTCCGGTCGTATCGCCGCCGAACCCGGCCGGCCACATAGGGAACGCCGTGACCTGCGCGCCTTTCACCGTGACCGAAGTTCGTACTCCGACCACATAGCTGTCACGATCAAATTTGTAGGTCTTCTGTACCGCCGCGTCGCTATCGTCGTAGGCAAATGTGATCTCCGCCGGAGTCCCTGCGGGTGCCCCATCCTTCCGCGCACTTTGCGGAAGGGTGGATGCCACATACAGCGCCGTGTTCAGCTTGTTTCGCAGCGTCTCGTCATATGTCCACAACTCCAGCGGATACCCAAATTTCTCCGCCGCCACCGCATTCACCAGTTCCAGCTGACCGCCTTTGTCGTCGGTGTACTTTTTCAGTATCCAAGACTTAACCCGGCCGCCACGATTGGTAAACACGATCTTAAAGACGTCATTTTCGATCACCGTCTCCGATTCGCTCGTCGCCTGCTGGGGAACAGATGCCGGTGCATTCGCGCCATTCGCCGTTGAAGCTTGTGTGGATTGGGTGGGGCTCTGCGCAGGGACCGCCGCTCCCGGCTGTCCAGACGAGCGCGTCTCGGCGGCGTTCTCCGGCTTCGCCGGAGTCTGAGGCCCGTACTTCTTCAAAAGCGGCTGGAACAGCATGATGACCAGGAACGTCAGCGCAAACACCACCAACAGCTTGCGGTCCATCCCGGGTTCTTGTTGCGGATTATTAAATTCAGCCAAATCAGTTAACTCGTCATTTCTCGCGTTTTGTGCGAATAAGAGGAATTCTCCACAGCAGCCTTTACCACCAGATCCAGCCCGCCCGGGGCCAGCGGATGACACCGCAAAACCCGCCAAGCCGCGATCGCCCCGCCGCGCAACGCGCCATACCGTTCTACCGCTTCCATCGCATATTCCGAACACGTCGGCACGTACCGGCACGCCGGCGGAAACGCGGGCGAAACCCACCGTTTATAAAGTCGCAGCAGCGCGAGCGCGAGAAACTTCATCTCTATTTCTCTCTCTCCATCAGCTTTTTCGCGATTACGTCCAGGGCCCGGCCCACTTCTTCGAGCACCACCGAAAATTCCAGCGTCAGCACCGACTTCTTTGGATTGATTACCACATCAACCCCCTTAAGCACCGAACGCCGCAGCCGCACTGCTTCGCGCAGGCGCCGCTTGATCCGGTTCCGCACCACCGCGCCGCCGAGCACCTTGCCCACCGTGAACCCGACGCGCGCGCTTTTCTCCGGTGCACTGCCCTGCGTCGAAGAAGGGCCTTCCGCCTGCGGCAAATAGAACACGGTCATGTGCGAGGAGAAGTGCCGCCGCCCCTGCTTGTACACGCGATCGAAGTCAGCGTGTTTCAGCAGCCGCCCCGCGTGCGGGAAGCTGCCGCCCGCCTTTGCTGCGGGCTCCTCTCCACTCCGCTTCGGAGCGTCGGCGCTCACTAGCTCACAATCCTGCACAATAATTATGAATAACGACGGCCTTTGTTGCCCGTTGTGGGGAAACTAATCGCGGAAACCCGGCGCCACTGAAACACGCTTGCGACCCTTCGCCCGGCGGCGAGACAGCACAGCAGCTCCGCTCTTGGTCTTCATGCGAGTCCGGAACCCGTGCTTCTTCGAGCGCTTGCGCTTGTTAGGTTGAAATGTACGTTTCGGCATCGAAAAGTCCTGCTCCTGATCGAATCAGATGGCTTGAGGCAAACCGTAAGTATAAATGACGTTGACTGTCCCCGGCAAACCCGCGTACTCGCTACAATGGCCCTGACCCACTAACTCCTGTTTACCGCGAGCCATGAACCTCGATGACACAATCGTCGCTATCGCCAGTCCGCCCGGTCGCGGCGGCATAGGCGTTGTCCGCCTGGCTGGCCCTGAAGCGCGCAAGATAGTTGCACCCATGCTCCGCCTAAGCCGGGAACTGGAGCCCAACCGGTCCCTGCGCTGCGATCTAATAGAGTCGTGTGGCGCGGGCGCCCCCGCTCGCGAAACTGCCGAGCTCACCACAACTCCGGTCCGCATCGACGAAGTCGTAGTCACCTACTTCGCCAAACCCCACTCCTACACCACCGACGACATCGTCGAAATCTCGGCTCACGGCTCGCCCGTCGTCCTCCGCCACATCGTCGAACTCTCTTTAGCCGGCGGCGCTCGCCTGGCCCAGCCCGGAGAATTCACCATGCGCGCCTTTCTCAACGGACGCCTCGATCTGACCCAGGCAGAAGCTGTCCGCGACCTGATCGACTCGCAAACCCTGTTTCAGGCCAAGGTCGCCGCCCAGCAACTCGAAGGCGCTCTCTCCAATCGCCTCAAGCCCATAAAGCAGAAATTAATCGATCTCGTCGCCTTGCTCGAGGCGGGCATTGATTTCGCCGAGGACGATATCTCCGTTGCACCCGACGCGACCATTCTGGACCGCATCGCGCAAGTCAAAGCCCCACTCACTCAACTGGCCGCCACCTTTACTTACGGTAAGATCGTCCATCAAGGCATGACGCTCGCTATTGTGGGCCGTCCCAACGTAGGCAAATCAAGCCTCTTCAATCGCCTGGTCGAAAGCGAGCGCGCCATTGTTACCGCGCAGCCCGGCACCACTCGCGATCTGGTCAGCGAAACCGTGGCGATCGGTGGAATTCCTGTCGAACTCGTGGACACGGCCGGCATCCGCCGCGCCCTTGATGAAGCCGAAAGCATCGGCATCAAAAAGTCGATGGAGGCGCTGGCCGATGCCGACTTAGTCCTCGTTGTCCTGGACACAACCCAGCCCTTGTCTGCCGAAGACCACGACTTACTAACCCAGGTAGAAGGTCGCCCAGCGATCATAGTAGAAAACAAATCCGACCTGCCGGGCACATGTGGAGATGAGACCTGTGGGGACGGGCGCAACTTTTCGGTAAAGCTCCACTCTCCGCAGCGTATCCCCACCTCCGCCCTGACGGGCGAAGGCATCCCCGCCCTCCGAGATGCCATCTTGAATCACGTAGCTGGAGATTTCACAACAACGCAGGAATCCGGCTTCCTGACCAGCGTACGCCACCAGAAACTGGTCAACGACGCGCTAGCTTCGCTCGATGCTGCGACCCATGCCGTAGCCGCTCGCGTTCCGCACGAGATGCTCCTCCTTGATCTCTACGGAGCCCTGCGCCCTCTCGACGAAATCACCGGCGCCACCACCAGCGACGACATCCTAAACCTGATCTTCGGCACCTTCTGCATCGGAAAGTAAGTAACGTCTCCGGTAAACGTGCGATGATGCTTCGAGTTCGAAAGGAGTCGTTTCCCCATGGCTGACGGAGCGCACCAGATTTTTTCCAACTATAAACGGCGAGATCCGCTCTTCCATTTTTTCATCCTGCCCGTATTCGCCGTTACTCTTGTCGCGACCGTCTACCATCTGGTTCGAAGACCGGGACTGCATTCTGTGTGGTTGGTCGTCGTCATCGTCGCGGTGATTGTCGCCATCTTCAAACTCCGGCTTTATCCCCTCAAAGTGCAGGACCGCGTCATCCGGCTGGAAGAAAGATTGCGCCTCGCGAGTCTAGTCGACGCTTCGCTTCATCCCCGCATCGCGGAATTTACGGAACCGCAATTGGTCGCGCTGCGCTTCGCGTCCGACGCGGAACTCCCCGCATTGGCGGCCCGCGTCCTGAACGAAAAGCTATCCGCCGCCGAGATCAGGAAAGCAGTCCAGCACTGGCGGCCGGACTATTGGAGAGTATGAACGTCACACCCGCCCGCTAAGCAATGGTCAGCGAATTGATTTTGCATTTACCGGTAATCACGTCTCATTCTCGCGGCGTTGAAAGTCGCCACAGCGGCAGTCGTTTCCGGGTACACAGAAGCAACGCAATTATTTCCCCGCGAGGTCGGCGATGAAAGCTGCAGCCGTGTTCGTATTACGGGTCGTTGTCCTTACCCTGGTTCTGATCACTGTTTTCATGATTGCCATTAACGTGGCTGGCATGGCACAGGCGCCGTTACCTTCAGCCCAGGCGGCGTCCACTCCAGCAGCTCAGGCGCAGCAGGCCGCTTCATTGCTCAAACCACTCCTGGCCTATACGTTCCTGGTTTCGCTGGTGACCGCCTGGATCATCCAGAGCTCGCGCTGGCGCGGATTGAAGTTGATTGCGGCGCTGGTCATCACCTTCTACGGCCTGATGACCTTTCTCAGCCAGATCGAAACTATCGCTTACTTGCGCGCGAAAATGCCGCCCGGGCTGATTAAGAACCTCTTTGTGATGGGAGCGGTAGTCGCGGTTCTGTTTGTTCCGCTGGCAGTCCTGATCATGGGGAAAATACGCGGGCCCGAGCAGCCTCACGCCGAGCGCGTTCTTACCATGAAGACCCAGGCAGCCCGTTTTGGCCTTCTCGCCATCGTGTACGTGGTGCTCTATTACCTGTTCGGATATTACGTGGCGTGGCAGAATCCCGAACTGCGCCTGTACTACTCCGGCACAACGGAGCTAAAGAGCCTCTACCAGGTAATGCGCTTTAACGTGACGGGAACGCCGTGGATGCTGCCGTTTCAGTTTGGACGGGGACTCCTATGGGCGCTATTTGCGTATCCCGTGGTCAGAATGTTGAACACCAGGAGAATTGAAACCGCGAGCATCATCGCGGCGCTATTCGGAGTATGGAGCTTCGCACTGCTCATGCCCAACCCGCTGATGCCCGCTTCTGTAGCGCACAGCCACTTCTGGGAGACGCTGTGGTGCAACCTTCTCTTGGGCGCAATCGTGGGATGGGTGCTGGCTGCAGATCCGGAGCCTGCGGCGCGGGGGCAAGCGCAGGCCATGTCGGCGGACGGCAGTTAAGACGGCGGGCGCCCGCCAGATGGTCGAGAAACTAAGCGGCGGTGGGTGTAATCCCCAGATCGTGACTATAGTCTCAGCGACGCTTGTTTTGCTTCAGCGGTGTCTATGATATTGAGAGGTTCGGAGACCTGACGGCGCTGCATTCAACATCGGCGAAAATGCGACGTTTAGCTATTCCTGTGCTTGGTTTAGTTGCGCTTGGGGGCGGTTCTGCGTGGTTCATCAACAAGTACTTTGGTATAGAGGCACAGGTTCTAGCGGCGCGGCTGTGGCAACCGCCCACCGCCCAACAGATCGAGGCACGTCAGTTACACGAGATCGCTGGTTGGATCAGCCTGGACTGCGGACGTGTCCGCTACCGTGAAGACGCAGACCGCGCTATCTCTTGCGCACAGGGTGCGCTGCGGACAAGGCGACCCTTCTACGTTGCGTTCGATTATGTCGGTCTTGATTCACACGGGACTAGTGGACTGGCCGCGAACTCAGAAGGGGACCTGTATGAGGTTCGTACTGATGAACTGGGGCGTGGGTGGGGAGGCTACGTTGCCACCACCGGCGTCGTGAGAACGGTGACTGTCATGCGCTGTCAGAAGGCCCCAATCGAACAGACTTCCTACCCTGCTAATAGGAACCTGACATGCCGCACCAACTCGAACGCTGAGTAGTTGGCATTAATATCCCCATTTCACCAACAATCACGCGGGCCCTCTCAAGATATTTGCTTTTCATTCGCCCCATGGCATACTGCGACAGCGGGGGCCGCCGTCCCCTACGTGGGACGTGGAACTGTAGGGAGCTGACCCGGCCGAAAATAATTTATTTTCGACCCGGTTTTCCTGCTGTGCTCCTCATACGTCCACAGGCGGAAAAAGTTTACGATGCAACGCACTCACTTAAACATCGTGGCCACTCTGGAAACCACCATCGGCCGTTTGCCGGCGAACATCGAAGCCGAGCGCTCCATCCTGGGCGCCGTCCTGCTCGACAATCACGCCTTCAACGACGCCGCCGAGCACCTGAAGCCCGAAGACTTTTCCATCGACTCGCACCGCCGCATCTATTCGCGCATGATGGATCTGGCCGAATCGTCGCGGCCCATTGACATCATCACGCTGGTCGAAGAGCTGGAGCAGAAGAAGGATCTGCAAGCCGTCGGCGATGTCGGCTACATCTCCGGACTGCTCGACGGCGTGCCCGACCGCCCTTCCATTGAGCACTACGTCAGAATCGTCCGCGACAAAGCTATCCTGCGCGGGCTGATCAACGTGGCCAATGCCGCCATCGCCAAAGCCAGCGAGCAGGCCGATCCCGCCGACGAGATCCTGAATGACGCCGAAGCTGCCGTTTTTCAGCTTTCCGAGAAGCGTATTGGCAAGGGCTTCCAGGGAATCAAGGAGATCGTTCGCAACTCCTTTGGCTCGGTCGACGCCCTGCTGCAACGCGGCCAGCGCATCACCGGCCTCGCCACCCACTACACCGATCTTGACGAGAAAACCAGCGGCTTCCAGAAATCCGACCTCGTCATTCTCGCGGCGCGCCCTTCCATGGGCAAGACCGCTTTCGCCATGAACATCGCCGAGAACGCCGCCATTGACGAT
>DATFVD010000103.1:0-6289 GCA_035260505.1 Terriglobales bacterium | reverse complement strand
GGAGCGCCCTTCGAGCTGATGGCGGCCATTCAGGCAAAGCCCGCCGTGCTCGTTTTTTATCGAGGTGGTTGGTGACCGCACTGTAACCGGCAGTTGGTTCAACTGCGTGATACCGAATCACAATTCAGCAGTTTGGGATTTCAAATCATTGCTGTTTCGCCGGACCGGCCCGCCAAAGTCCGTGAGACCATTGAAAAACACAAAATCGCTTTCACTCTTCTTTCCGACAGTAAAATGACAGCTTCGAGGGCCTTCCGGATAGCCTATACGGTGGATGATGCTACGTTGAAGCTTCTTCCACAGAATGGAATCGATCTCGAAGCGGCATCTGGCGCGAAACACCACGAGCTGCCGGTACCGGCTGTATTTCTGGTCGCAATGAATGGCTTGATTCAGTTCGAATACATCAACCCGGACTATACCGTTCGCGCGCACCCGGATGTGCTCTTGGCCGCCGCCAGCGTTTCAACGAAAGTGAACGCAGAGCTAGGGACCCTCCGGGGAAGGGCCGATCCGACGACTGGAGGTACAGGGAATGGAAAATGAGACCCTAATCGGGCCTTGGTTGTGGGGCGAACAAATCTTTGTCTCTCATCTGGCTTCGACCCCACGTGGCTCGAACTTCGGACAGAAGATACCGACTATCAGGTCTGACCACTGAGAAGGGATGCAATGAAGGTTTTGTTGATTCTTGCCGTTGGTCTACTAAGCTTCGCGAATGGCGCAAACGACAACTTTAAGGGCGTAGCTACTCTGTGGGGCGCAGGACTGACCACCTATAGGCGCGCAATTGCCTGGGCTACTGGCTTTACGCTCCTCGGTTCGCTGACTGCTATCTGGCTTGGGAGCGGGCTTGCGGCGAAGTTCAGCGGAGCACAACTAGTAGACGGCGCGGTTGTCAGCCAACTTCCGTTTCTCACTGCCATCGCGCTCGGAGCTGGTGCTACGGTGCTTCTTGCCGCGAGACTAGGTCTGCCGATTTCCACAACCCATTCAATAACAGGTGCGCTCGTCGGAGCCGGTGGGACTGCTGTGGGATTCTTCCATGTGAGGTTCGCTGCGTTAGGCAGGGGAGTCATTTTACCCCTCCTATTCTCACCGATCGTCGCATTAGTTCTAACGGTGGGCATTCAGGTATTGGTTAGCCGGCTTGGATGGCACGCGGGAAAGAGGGATTGCTTTTGTGTCAACGAACCGAGAACCCTTGCGGTTGTGGCGAGCAACTCGCCGATGTCTGTAGTTGTAACTGTCCCACCTTTCGTGCGCTGGGCACCCGCCGCTGAATGCGATACGGGCGCAGAAATCGTGCGTGTGAGTCTTGCTGACGGTGTGCACTGGTTTTCAGGCGCTGCTATTAGCTTTGCACGCGGCCTGAACGACACACCCAAGATTGTTGCGGTGCTGTTGGTAGCCGCTGCGGCGTCAATACGGTTGGATTATTTCTTTGTAGCTCTGGTAATCGCGATCGGAGGAGCGTTGGGCGCAGGTCGCGTAGCACTTACGATGAGCAAGAAGCTTACGCCAATGGCCGCTCCCGAGGCAGTCACCGCCAATCTGGTAGCCGCGGCGCTCGTGGCACTTGCTTCGCCTTTCGCGCTTCCGGTATCCACCACCCACGTTACGTCCGGCGGTATTCTCGGCATTGGCCTGCTCCGCATGCATGAGGCCGATTGGAGCAGAGTACGCGACATCCTGCTGTCGTGGGTGGCCACGCTGCCATTAGGCGCGGTCCTAGCGTCGCTCATCTACAGATTTCTCCTGATGTACTGGTCTTAGGTTATCGCGTCATGCAAATCAGAAGCCACAAACTGCGCAGCAGCCTTTCAATGGTAATTCTCGGAAACGCCTTCATGAGAATTGCGTCGGGCGCGAGCGGAGTTCTTGTCGGTTTGTACCTCGCCGATCTCGCGAATCGCGGACTCCACGTAAATGCGGCTCTCGTCGGGACGCTTGGCGCAGTGTCGTTTGGCGCTGAGCTAATCGCTAGTGTGCCGATGGGTCTTGCTTCAGACGCCATCGCGCCACGCGGGCTGATGACCGCGGGCGCGTTTCTCGGAGCAGCCGCCACACAACTATTTGGCATGAGCAGCCAAGCGGGTATTTTCTTCCTGAGCCGCACGGTAGAAGGTTTGGGGGCCGCGGCGGTAACGCCTTCCTTGCTTTCGCACCTTACCGATGTCACCCACGGGCACCATTCGCTGCGGGCACGGGTGATGAGTTATTTCGAGCTTTCACTTCTCGCGGGGCTGGCTCTTGGCGGTCTAACCGGGGCGCAGCTTTGGCATTTTCTCAGGGCACATGCATTCAGCGCGGTGGCCGCGATTTACATATTGAGCGCGTGCTTGCTGGTTCTTGGCGCTGTAGGAAGTCGGGGACACGGATCGGCAAAGGCGATCTCTGGTTTTTACACGGCGCTCAAAGACCCGTCCCTGCAACGCTTGGCTCCCGTATGGCTGTGTGTGAATACGATCGTTGGCCTATGGCTTGGGCCGACGCTGCCGTTCCTTCTCACCCATAGAGCAGGCGGCAACCAATTCCTGGATGGCATATTCTCGAATCAACCGGAGCGCGTCGGCTGGCTCTTGCTTGGGTACTCGTTGATCTTCGGCGTTGGCGTAACAGCGTGGAGCTTCGTGTTGCCCCGTATGTCGGAACAACGCGCGCTGCGCATCGCACTCATGGCGATGGTCGGCGTGTGCCTCGGTCTGTTTCTGCTAAACCACTCCGGAGCTGAATCGCCTGCGCTTCGCTGGGTGATTGGGACATCGACTGCTCTCTGCATCATGGTCGAAAGCGGGTTCACTCCCGCAGCCCTCTCCTTACTCGCCGGGGCCATAGGAGCCCAAGCTGGACGCGGCGCAGCAATGGGAATTTATTCCGTCCTGTTGAGCATCGGTGCCATTGTGGGTTCGCTTCTTGCAGCAGCGTTCGGGCAGGTATTTGCTGTCGATGGATTGATCTACAGCACCTTTGCCATGGCCATCATCGCGCTCTTTTTCATCCGGTGGATAAGACTTGATTTGGCTGAATCCAAGGAACACTTAAATGTCGAAACAACAGTATGACCTGGTGATCATCGGGGCTGGTGCCGGCGGCCTAATTGCGGCGGGATTTGCCGTGCAGCTCGGGGCGAAAGTCGCGCTTGTCGAAAAAGATCGCATCGGAGGAGATTGCACGTGGACCGGCTGCGTGCCCAGCAAAGCGCTTTTGAAAGCAGCCAAGGTTGCGCACCATGTACGCACAGCTTCGCAGTACGGAATCATGTCTCAGACGCCTGTAACGGACATGGCCAAGGTTCAGGAGTATCTCGACGCTGCTATTCAGCAGATCTACAAAGCCACCACTCCGGAAGAGCTGCGGCAAAAAGGAATGGACGTTTACCTCGGACCCGCGCGGTTCGTCGACAGAGTGTCGATCTTGGCTGGCGACAAGACCATCAGGTCGAAGCATTTCCTAATCACAACGGGCGCTCGGCCATATATTCCACCAATCAGCGGCCTCGATAGTGTCCCCTACCTTACTTACGAGCACATCTTCGACAACAAGCGGCTGCCCCGCTCGATGATCGCTATCGGAGGCGGCCCCATCGGCGCCGAGATTGCGCAGGCTTATCAACGGCTCGGTTGCCAGGTTACGATCGTCGCAGAACGCCTGCTGCCAAAAGAGGACCCGGACGTTCGCCAATTGCTGCAGCAGGTTTTCGAACGCGAAGGTATCCGTTTTGTATGGGAGCGCGCCGCCGCTGTGCACCAAGATAGGGAAACGGTCGTGGTCTCCGCAGGTAGGGAGGAAGTGCGAGGCGAGATGCTGCTCGTCGCGTCGGGCCGAAGGCCGAATTTGGATAGTCTCAACCTCGAGAAAGCCGGTGTGCACTACACGGAGAAGGGCATCAAGATCGACGATCGACTGCGAACGACCGCCAAACACATTTACGCCGCGGGCGACGTCGTTGGCGGTTACCAATTCTCTCATTTTGCTGGATGGCAAGCGTTTCAAGCTGTCCGCAACGCCCTTTTGCCAGGAAGCAGTTCTGGACTTACACACATCGTTCCTCGGATTACCTTTACCGATCCCGAGGTTGCCCACGTCGGGCCGACTGAGGAGCAGGCCCGCTCCCAATTTGGTCAGGACATAACCGTCAGCCAATGGAATCTGAGCCGGGTGGATCGTGCCGTTTGTGAAAACGATCGGAATGGGTTCATCAAGTTAATCGCGAAGACAGACGGCACGATTCTCGCATCCACAATCGTTGCTGAACGTGCCGGTGAAACCATCAACGAGGTGGCTGTGGCCATCAAACACAAGTTGAAGATAAACGATATCGCTGGCACGATTCATGCTTATCCAACATATTCGACGGGTCTTCAACTATTGGTTACGGAAATGACGGTAGAAAAGCTGCTTTCAGGAACATCAGGAAGAATCGTTCGAGCAGTCTCCGCACTCGCTCGCTAGAGCTGCGAAAAAGGGGTAATCAGTAATGAAAACTCAAGACACCGCCGCTACACCGCAAACGAAACGCAATTCAACGCAAAAGAAAAAAGATGCCGATTACGTCTTCTATGAATTGACTCGCAGCATTTGCCCGGAGTGCCGAAGAGTCATCGACGCTCAAATTCTTCTGCGTGACAACAAGGTTTACATGCGCAAGCGCTGCCCACAATGCGGACCGTTCGAGGCACTTGTTTACGCCGACGCGGAAGCCTACACGGCATTCGGCAAATACAACAAACCCGGCACGATTCCGTTGGCCTACGGCTCCACAATTCACGATGGCTGCCCCTACGACTGTGGCCTCTGCCCTGACCACCAGCAACACACTTGCCTCGGCATCATCGAGGTGAACAGTGTCTGCAACATGGATTGCCCGCTCTGTTTTTCCGAAGCCCGGCCAGGCTTCAACCTCACAATGGAAGAAGTTGAACAGATGCTGGACGAATTCGTTCGAACTGAGGGCACCCCTGAAGTCATTCAATTCTCTGGTGGCGAACCAACCATCCACCCGCAGATCATCGATTTCGTTCGTGCTGCAAAGTCTCGTGGTATCGATTCTGTGATGATCAACACAAATGGAAAGCGTATTGCGAAGGACGATCGATTTCTTGAACAACTAAACGAGGTCCGGCCATCGCTTTACTTCCAGTTCGATGGCTTTGACTCGGAAACCTACCGCATTCTGCGCGGCGAGCCTGACATCCTGGAGGAGAAGCTTCGGGCTCTTGACCGACTCTCCGAAATCGGCCTGAACGTGACGCTCGTACCCGCTATCGAGCGCGGCGTCAACGAGCATGAAATCGGCAAGATCATCGACTTTGCGATCAAGCACCCCGCCGTCCGGGGGATCAACTTCCAACCCGCGTTCCATGCCGGTCGCCATATCAAACACGACCCCATGACCCGGATGACTATTCCTGACGTTCTGAGACTCATCGAATCTCAGACATTGGGCAAATTCCAAGTCAACGACTTTGTTCCAGTTCCCTGCTGCTTTCCGACATGCAACTCTGTTACCTATGCCTTCATCGATGGCGACAACATCACGCCCCTGCCTCGCATCGTGAACGTCTGCGACTATCTCGACTACATTACGAATCGTGTTTTGCCGGATTTCAGTCTTGAAATAAAGGGAGCCCTGGAGGGCTTATGGTCCTCTTCTTCAGTAGCGGGCTCGCCGAAATCCACTGATCAGCTGGCACTGTCGTGCCAGGCGTGCAGTCTACCTGAAACTCTGACCATCGGAGATATCTCCCGGCACATGATTATGATTATGTTGCAGGATTTCATGGACCCGTGGACTTTCAATCAGAAGAACCTGATGAAGTGCTGCAAGGAATTTCTGCTTCCGGGCGGCAAGCAGATACCATTCTGCGCCTACAACACCGTCGGTTATCGGGAGCAAGCTCGCGCCCAGCTCGAAGGTCTCGAACCCGAGCGTGTTCGAGCCCGCAAGGAAGGCCGGGCGTTTGTTCCCCGGCCGATTGCTTTCGAATTCAACAAGGAACTGAAACACAACGGACATACGCTGTTGAAGTTCTCTGGTCAATGAGATGAGCGGACAACATAGGACACCAGAGGCCAACTCGCCCGGCACTGAAACGCTCAAACAGTGTTGCGCAAAGCTGTATGAGAGTGACCTCGCCAGAGGCTTACTTGGCGACTCCTTTCATCCTGGGGGATTGCAGCTCACCGAGCGCGTTGGCTCCCTTCTTCATCTCGCGCCGGAGAGCCGCGTCCTGGATGTGGCGAGCGGCAAGGGTACTACCGCTCTTTTCCTGGCCGAACGCTTCGG
>DATFVD010000102.1:0-13879 GCA_035260505.1 Terriglobales bacterium | reverse complement strand
CGAGCCGAACCGCAGAAGATTGTAATCACGCGTAATGTGGTCACCATCCCGCCGGTCAGCGAAAAAATGCTCGCCGACAACGTCGGCTACATCAAGGTGGACGCATTCCCGGAGGGCAAGTCGCAGGAGCTCGCCGGCGACATTCGCGATCTGCAGAAACAGGGAGCGAAGAAGCTCGTAATTGACCTGCGTAACTCCGCCAGTGGCACGGAATCTGAGGGTGTCGCCGCCGCCAATCTTTTCCTTGATCATGGCACCATCACTTATTTGCAGGGCCAGAAGTATCCCCGCGAGGCTTTCAATGCCGATCCTTTAAAGGACATAACGAAGCTTCCGGTAGCGGTGCTGGTGAATCGTGGCACGGCCGGCCCAGCCGAGATTGTGGCAGCCGCGATCCTCGAGAACGCTCGTGGTGACGTAGTCGGGGACAAGACGTTCGGCGACGGCTCGGTGCAAAAAGTGATTGAGATGCGGGACAACTCCGCCCTGATTCTTTCGGTCGCGAAGTATTACTCGCCCAGTGGAAAAGCAATTCAGGATGCGGCCGTCACCCCGAACGTCCTGATCGCCGACACCACGGAAGAGGATGCCGGATTGCCCGACGAAGATCAGCAGGCAGCTCCCGACGACAAGAAAGACGTAAAGCCGAAGAACCAGACGGACGAGCAGCTGAACAAGGCATTGGAAGTGTTGAAAAACCGGGAATCGAAGGGATAAGAAGAATCCGGGTTCCAAAGTTGCAAGGTTTCAAAGTCTACAATCGCTCGCTTCGGCGGGCGATTTCTTTTGTCGTTTAGAAGGCTTCGGGCCGCAAAGACTGACGCTTCCGGTAACATTGGAGCGTTGAGACCCTGAAGCCTTGAAACCCGCGTCCCAACCCTGCGCTCGCTGATGAAAATCATCTACCAACATCTTCCGACGATAGAAATTGGCGGACTGAAGTTGGTGGGACTCGTCCTCTTCGGATTGCTCGTCCTGCTCTCCGCCGCGGTCGGCGCGACCGCCGGACTCCTGCTGGTCTACTCGACGGACCTGCCCCAGGTCGACGAACTCGAACGTTACCGTCCCAGCTCCGTCACCGAACTCTATGACAGACAGGGACGGGTCATCGGCACCTTTGCGCTGCAGCGCCGCGTCATCGCCACGTACGACGACTATCCGGAGGTTCTCCGCAATGCGCTTGTCTCGATCGAAGATAAAGACTTCTACCGGCACTCGGGCATCAATATCTGGCGTATCGTAGGCGCTGCGTATCGCGACATCGAATCGGGCGGGAAAGTGCAGGGAGCATCGACGCTCACGATGCAACTGGCGCGCAACCTGTTTCTCTCTCCCGACCGCTCGTTTTATCGCAAGGTACAGGAGGCGTTGCTCGCCATCCAGATCGAGCGCCGGTTCACCAAGCCGCAGATCTTCACCCTCTACGCCAACCAGATATTCCTGGGCCACGGTGCCTACGGTTATGAGGCCGCCTCGCAATACTATTTCAGCAAGCCGGCCCGGCAGCTCAAACTGGAAGAAGCCGCGCTGCTCGCGGGACTTCCCAAGGCCCCGCAATATTATTCCCCGGTAACCCATCCTGAACGCGCCCTCAGGCGGCGTAACCTCGTGCTCAACGCCATGCTTGAGGACGGCAAGATCACCGCCGCACAAGCCGCGGATGCGAAGAACAAACCGATCCTGCTCAACCTGCAGAAAGATCCGAATTCGCTGGCTCCGCACTATGTGGAAGAAATCCGACGCTACCTGGAAGCGAAGTATGGCAGCGACCAGGTTCATGAGGGCGGACTGCGCGTCTACACGTCGCTGGATATGGATATGCAGAGGTCCGCGCGCCGGGCGCTGCTCGATGGGCTCGCCGCCTATGAGCGCCGGCATGGCTGGCACGGCAAACTCCTCAACGTAATTGCCCAGGGTCAAAAGCTCGACAAGTACGCGGATCCAGATTGGGATGAGGAGCCCGAGATCAACG
Organism: Terriglobales bacterium; assembly: GCA_035260505.1. Lineage (GTDB taxonomy): Bacteria > Acidobacteriota > Terriglobia > Terriglobales > Acidobacteriaceae > Acidiflorens. The sequence continues at coordinate 11,907 of DATFVD010000102.1, read as the reverse complement.
GATACACGCACGCGCTGGTCACACAGGTATCGCCGGTGGCTGCCGCAGTTCGCTTCGGCCAGCACACGGTCACGGTCGCGCCGGCCGACGTGGCCTGGACGAAGCTCAAGCTCAAGATTCCTGACATTCTCCATGCGGGCGACGTTGTCTACGTCAAAGTGCTATCGCTCGACCAGGGGGGGAAATCGCGCGTCAGCCTGGAGCAGGATTCAGGGGCCGAGGGAGCCCTCGTCGCCATCGATAACGCGACCGGAGAGATCAAAGCCATGGTCGGCGGCCGCGACTTCAATGTCTCGAAGTTCAACCGTGCCACGCAGGCTCTACGGCAGGTCGGTTCGTCTTTCAAGCCCTACGTCTATACCGCTGTGATCGACCAGGGCGGCAGCCCCGACGACACGGTTCTGGACGCGCCGGTAACTTTTCAAACTGCCTCCGGCCCTTATTCGCCGCACAACTACGACGATAAATTTGAGGGCACCATCACGCTGCGCCGCGCGCTCGCGCAGTCCAGAAACATTCCGGCGCTCAAGCTTGCCGACCGCATCGGCATCAAGACCGTGATCGAGTACGCGCACCGCTTCGGCATCACGGCAAACCTTCCCGCATATCTTCCGGTAGCGCTCGGGTCGGCGGAAATCACACCGCTCGAGCAAACCTCGGCCTTCAGCGTGTTTCCGAATGACGGTGTGCGCGTCGCTCCGCGTTACATCACCAAAGTGACCGACTACGAAGGCCGCATTCTCGAAGAAGATTTTTCCGATATCAAAGACGCGATCAGTTCGCGCACGGCGCGCATCATGACTTCCATGTTGCGAGAGGTCGTGCTCCATGGCACAGCGGTCGCCGCCGCCAGAATGCCTTATCCGCTGGCCGGCAAGACGGGAACGACCAACGACTTCACCGACGCCTGGTTCGTCGGCTTTTCTCCATCGCTCACTTGCGGCGTCTGGATCGGCTACGACGAAAAAAAGTCCCTTGGCGAGAAAGAGAGCGGAGGACACGCCGCCTTGCCGATCTGGATACAGTTCATGAACGAGGCCCTGGCTGGCAAGGATCCCGGCGAATTCCAGCCCGCGCTGGCTCCCCGAAACTCAGCCGTTGCGCGGAGAGTCGACACTCCAGACGTCGCGCCCGGCGATGGCGAAACGCATTAAGGGCCAGTTCACAGATCTTAGATCTTAGATCTCAGATCTCAGTTCTCAGTTCTCAGTTCTCAGTGCCGCTCGGCGGGGAATCGGGGGGCCCCCGCACGGCTGGACCCCTCGACTTCGCTCGGGGCGGGCTCGCGAGACGCCCGTCACCACACTAGTTTCCGCATCAATCTGCCAATCCGTACCATCCGATAAAGTGGGAAAAGCGCTTCCGGCAATCGCACCGCCGCAACCTCTCCCGCGCCCGGCGTCCAGACCAGCCGCCAGAGATATCGCCAGCGGTCGCCGCGCCGCTCCCGCAGCTTCAGGAACAGCCGAAAGTATTCCGTGGACTCGAAATCGTAGGTTGCACCGCGAGCGAGACGCACGGCGAATTCACTGCCGAGCGCGAGCACCCGAGGATCGGCCCGAATCATCTCCTCTGCGGGTGTAGGAATCTCTGCCCGAAGTAAGTTCTTCACCAACCAGAAACTTACGCCGAGAATACGAGCGATCCCCAGAGAGCGCGCGCGGGAAAACGCGAGCGAGTAGTCGATGGTCTGGGTTCCGGAGTGAGTTCGCAGAGTCTCTGCAATGTCCGAAAGCCAAATCAGCCGCGTCCAAAGATGCTTGGCAGCGTGCAGGCACAGCACCAATAGCGAGTCTTCTGGAGACAGACAAGGTACCTCGAGTTCGCCGACGACAGTCTTCCCGGCTCGCGCCAGCAGATCTTTCACGCGCAGATCGTCCGAGTGAGGATCAACCGCATAGAAATGCGGCAGCAACGCCCACTGCAGCTCGACCAGATTCTTTCCATCAGCGCTGTCAAACGAGAGCTCGTAGCCTGTCCGCAGCCACAGACGTTCGACGGCAGGACTCTCAACAGGCGGGTTATGCTGCGCCGAAGGGCGATATCCGATTTCGGCCAATGCCTGCTTCGCTCTGTAGAAGTCCGCGGGAGAAATCAGAAAGTCGAGATCCGAAAAACTTCGCAGGCCGAGATCGCGGTAAATCGATCGCGCAAGCACCGGCCCTTTGTACGGGAGCGCCCGCACCTGCCTGCGGTCGAAGTGCTGCATGATGCGCGCCAGTTCGGCGGTAAACCACAAGCTGCGCCGCAGGTTCTCATCGTACGCGGACCGCAGCGATCGCTCGACTTCCGGAGAAAGCCCCCGGCCATTTTCGACGCGAAAAGTTTCGATCAGGTTGCGCGCCGCGAGCGGAAGGACTCCATGGTGCTCAGCCAGGCCAATGACTTCGCTCCAGTCGACGGCTGAGAGATTCCAATTCACAATGCGTTCGCGCCGCTCCGGAGACAACTCCACGCTGGACAGCACGCACAGGAGCTCGAATCCGTTTTCTGTCTGCAGCGTCTTGCTCGACATGGAGGACGGAGGCAAGAGTTCGGTCATGGAGGCGGATTCTTCGGCGCGACGGCCTGGCCGCAGCGGCTAAAGCCGGAACTGGAGTGGGCCCGTTGCCGCAGCGCTGAAGCGCTGCGCCACCCAAAATCAATTGGGAACGCGAATCGCCACTATAATACAGAGTCTTCGGCGCGCGTCCGAAGCACGGTTCGCAATTTCGCCATCCCACTTTCATGGACCGAGTCAATTTCGAATCCGTCCGCAAGATATTTCAACATCGCCCAGCTCTATTCAATTGGCTTGGACGGGAGCGAGGCGGAGCAACCACTGCCCTGAAAGACGTTTCTTTTTCGGTCGGCCACGGAGAGGTCTTAGTGTTGCTCGGGCCGAACGGCAGCGGAAAGACCACGGCCCTCAAGCTGATATCGACCATGCTCCTGCCAGATGCCGGATCCGTACACGTAGGCGGCTTCGATGCAAGGCGCGATGCTGGTGAGGTCCGGCGGCAGGTCGGCATCGCCGTCGCCACGGAGCGCTCATTCTTCCCTCGTCTCTCCGCTGCTGAGAACCTCGATTTCTTTGCCGCTCTCGACGAAGTCCCGCGCCGCGAGCGAGCGCAACGGATCAAAGAGGTTCTCCGCGATACCGGCCTCGAAGAACAGACTGACACGCTGGTCATGAAGTTCTCCAGCGGCATGTACCAGCGACTGGGCATCGCGCGCGCCCTGGTCAAGCGTCCCAGCGTGCTTTTGCTCGACGAACCGACGCGCAGCCTCGACGCCGCCACCACGGCACATTTCTGGGCCACGATCCGTGCTTTGGCACGACAACAGACTACGGTTCTGATCGCCACCCACAACTTCGCGGAAGCGGCCGCCGTCGCCGATCGCCTGCTACTGTTGCATCGCGGTGAACTGCTCGCCAACCGCGCGGTGAGCGACGGGGAAAGCGCTGACGCGCTGCGCGCTTTCTACTTCCGCATGACCGGAGAGATCGATGAGGCTGTGCTCAAGATCCAAGATTTGTAATTGGTAATTTCTAATTTGTAATTGCGTTTCTGAATCAACCGTTCATGGTGCCTGGTCTTGAAATTACAAATTAGAAATTACAAATCACAAATCTCGCACTTATGATTTCGACTCTGGACAAACTCCATGCCATCCTGCGGCGCGATCTGCTGACAGCCGTCCGCCACCGCAGTGGTTTCGTCGTAACCCTGGCAGGAGTGTTCACCGAATTGGCGGCTTTCTATTTCCTCTCCCGCGCCATCGGTCCCGGTTTTCGCCCCAATGGCGTGGAGTACTTCCCCTTCCTTCTTGTCGGCACAGGTTTCTATACCTTCTTCGTTATGAGCGCGCAGTCGTTCCTGAGCTCGGTGCAAGAGGCGCAACAGACCGGAACACTTGAGGTGCTCATGACTACCTCCACCGCGCCGGCTGAACTCATCATCCTCAGCTCGATTTCTGCGTTTGCCGGAAATCTGGTCAACTTATTGATCTATCTTTTCGCGGGGGTGGCAGTTTTCCGGGCGTCGATCCATGCCAACTTTTTCTCGTGCGTGGCCGTCTTGATTTTTTCCCTGGCAATCGCCTTGTCCCTGGGGATCGCCGCAGCCACGCTTCAGGTTGCCTTCCAGAAAGGCTCAGCTCTATTGTGGCTGCTCGGTTCGGGACTATGGTTTCTAAGCGGAACCATGTTTCCCATCCAGAACTTGCCGCATCTGCTGGAGCTTCTCGCTCGCGCTCTTCCTCTCACCTACGCTATCGACGGAATGCGCAGGGCGTTGCTGGTGGGGCAGTCGGTAACGGCGATGGGTTCTACTCTCGCCGTGCTGGCCGGATTTAGTGTGGTACTTCTGCCGCTCGCGCTGGCTGGCCTGTCCCTAAGTTTGCGGCGTGCACGGCAAGGCGGAACTCTATCATTTTATTAACGTTATTGATCGCTTGAAGATATCGGTTCGCCTCTTCGGATCGCTAACTCATATTGGCACGGGGAAAGCCGTGTAGTACACTTCCTTTACTCTTATCGACACTGGGGGATAAGCCAACCGTCTTAGCAAGTGGCTTGACCAATTATGGACGACAATCGCGCCCGTCGCGAGGAACAGCAGCAGCCAGGCAACGCAAGTAAGAAAAAGAAGCTCTATCAGAAGCCGGCATTCCGCTACGAACGGGTTTTCGAAACGCTCGCTTTATCTTGCGGCAAGGTCGGCTCCAACCTACCCCAATGTCAGTTGACGAAAAAAACTTCCTGACGCTGGAAGACGCGCGTGACGAGCGACGCTCAAGGTGGAGCGCAATACGTTCAGCTTTGGTGGCGGACGTTTTACGTCGCAGCGCTCGTTCGCGGGTGCGCCAGCTCGTTCGCGCGGAAATTCACGGTGAGAGCATGCTCCCCGCCTTATGGCCGGGCGACGTAATTGAGATCGAAGGCTGCTCACTCGAAGACGTCCAGATCGGTGAGATCGTGCTCGCGCAGCGTGACGACCGTCTTGTGATACATCGCATGGTCGCTCGCCGCGCACAGAATTATTTTTTGCTGCGCGGCGATTCAGTAGCTTTTCCTGACCCTCCATTCCTGTCCGAAGCCCTGCTCGGGCGTTTGGTACGGCGCTCTGACGGAGCACGCCCCCTTGCGGCATCTGCCCTGCGTCCCGGGTTCGGGGCGAAATGGTCTCGCGCCGTGGGCATGGTGCTTTGTCATTTTGGCTTGGCACGACGTGTTGCTCTGAAAGTTCACAGTCGCCGAAAGGCATCGGCTCGCGGATTCAGAACTGCGGAAAACACCGCAGGGCCAGTATTGGCCGCTATCGCAGAGCACGAAGCCATATGATTTCCGGGACTCGAAAAGTCGCCTGTGTCAAGATCGGAGAGATTCCGATTGCCTTGTCCACCTGCGATGAGGGCTTCCTCGATCTGCTGCGCCAGCGCTATGACGGGTTCCTGAGTTCTTCCCCTCCAGAGTTCGAACTTGAGTTTGATCTCACCAGCAGCAGACCGGTTTCCGACGACGACGTTCGGGTCCGGCGCGACGGGGACGATTGGCTTCTGGAGCGCGGAGATTTCCACGCTCGCTGGGACCCGCGCACCGGACGCGGCAGCGTGCGTCAAAACGCCAATCCGTATTCTCTTGATTCGGTGCTGCGCATTCTCCACAGCCTGATTCTCGCGCAGCGCGGCGGATTTCTGCTGCACGCCGCCAGTGCGGTTTGCGATGGCCGGGCCTATCTGTTCTCGGGCGTGTCGGGCGCGGGCAAGACCACCATGACCCGGCTGGCGCCACCGGATGTCACCCTGCTTACCGACGAAATTTCCTACCTGCGCCCGAACGCGGCCGGCTACTCGGCATTCGGCACCCCTTTCGCCGGAGAACTGGCCAAGGCCGGTGAGAACTGCGCCGCACCGGTCTCGGCACTGTTCTTCCTGGAAAAGGGTTCGGAGAACCGCGTCGATGAGTTATCATCCGTGGAGGCTGTCCGCCGCTTAATGCGCAATATCCTGTTCTTCGCCGAGGATCATCGCTTGGCAGAAAAGCTTCTCGCCAGTGCTTGTGATTTCGTCGCCCATGTTCCTGTACGCCGCCTGACGTTCTATCCCGATGCCAGGGTGTGGCATGAAGTTCGCAACTTCCCGCGCAACTTCCAGGAGGTGCCCGAGCATGCCTGAAGCTTGCCTTTACATTGCACGCAGTTCTGCCATTGCCGCGCGCGCCCTGGCCGGCGAGATGATGGTGATGAACTCAGCCGATTCGACTTTCTTTACGCTGAACCCGGTCGCGACCGTAATCTTCCAAGCTGCCGACGGCCAAACTCCGCTTAGCGAAATTGTTCGCGACCATATCTGCGAGCAATTTGACATCGATCCCGAACAAGCCCTGAAAGACGCCGAGCAGTTCGTTGCCGAGCTTTCCAGCCACGGTATTCTTATCGTTTCCAGTCAACCTCTGGTGTCGGAGGCGGCCCGATGAGCCTGATGAGCGAAGTCGGCCAGAAGGCATTTAGCCTGGGCGTGCCCATCGCCGTGCACATGGATGTCACCTATCGCTGCAACGAGCGCTGCGTGCATTGTTATCTCGATCACGACGACCATGGCGAGATGACGACCGTCGAAATCAAGGACGTGCTCGATCAATTGGCCGAGGCGGGGGTTTTCTTTATCACGTTCAGCGGCGGCGAGGTCTTAATGCGCCGCGACTTCTTTGAGATCGTCGAATACGCCCGGCGCCTCATGTTTAACGTCAAGATCAAGACCAACGCGGTGATGATCCATAAAAAAGAAGCGCAGAGGATCCGCGAACTGGGCGTGGACACGATTCAGATCAGTGTCTACTCGCATCGTCCCGAAGTGCACGATGCCATCACTAAGCTGCCGCATTCGTTCGAGCGCACCGTCAAAGCCATTCGCTTCCTGCGCGAACAAGGGCTGCGAGTGACCATCGCCAATGTGCTGATGACCGCAAATTCTTCCGATCACAGCGGGGTGCAAGAACTTGCCGCCGAACTCGGCGTGCAGTACACGCTCGATCCCACGATCACGCCTATGATGGACGGCGACACATCCGTTCTCTCACTGCGCATTCCCGGAGAAGAACTCAAGGAAATTTTTCACAATCCTGCGCTGGTCGGCAACCAGGAAGACTTCTGTGCTCCTCCCAAGCCGCCCTCGGAGGAGGATCTTGAGGGTTACTCGTGCAGCGCGGGTCATTCTTTTTGCTACATTTCGCCCTATGGCGATGTCTTTCCCTGCGTGCAGTTTCCACTTCCCACGGGAAATATTCGCCAGCAGAAGTTTCTGGATATCTGGAATTTTTCTCCACAGATGAAAGAGGTCAGGTCGATCCAGGCAAAGGACTTGACCGTCTGCTCATCGTGCTCGCACGTCAGCAGTTGCACGCGTTGTCCGGGTCTGGCCTATATGGAAGGAAGCATGCGGGGCCCATCTAGCGCGGATTGCGAGAAGTCGTTTTACCGGACGGGCGTGCCGACGGCGAACATGCTGCGCCAAGGGTTATCGAAACCCCGTACCACATCAGTCAACACGGCGCCGCTGATCCAGATTCGGCCGGTCCAGGTTCGGCCTATCACAGTTCCCGCGTAATGAATCCTTCGATGGAGCGACGGGCGTCTCGCGAGCCTGCCCTGAGCGAAGTCGAAGGGTCCAGTGTTGTGGTTGCCGGGCGGGGACGCCCGGCTCTCCATTCGCTACTAGAGTATGCCCCCGGCAGCGGCGTTGTGGCTGCGTTTTAGGTCAACCACTGCTTCCAGGCTCGCCAACTGCTCCAGAATGCGCTGCAACGCGACGCGGACCTCATGCGTCGCCTCACAGAACTTTATCGCCGCACCAATTCCCATGTCCATGCGGACGACCTCGCTCTCAATCGAAACGTTCGTATGTTCGTGCGAGAAAGTGAGTTTGAGCTCCGCTCCGGGCAACAGGAGGCCGCCGGTTTCCACGTAACAGCCGCCGAGGCTCAGATTGGTGACGATGCCCAGGATCGCCCGTTCCTGGCCCTTTTCAGAAATTTCCGTGGTGAGGCGTCCCCGCACCCGCGGATACAGACGGCGGTTCTTCTGACTCGCCTGGTTCTGCTTCTGTAGATACATCCGTTTGTCGGCTTCGGAAAGGATCTTTTCGGCGTCCATCCCATCTTCGGGATAGACGGCCTTGCCAACACTCAGCGATAGAATGTCCTCGTTGCAGATATCCTTTCCGGCCTGTTTTGCCAGGTCCCGCATGTGTTCCGCCTTACGCGCCGTAGCTTCTGGTGTAAGTCCAGGAGCGATGACCACAAATTCGTCGCCGCCCATGCGCGCGACATAATCGTACTCACGGCTGGTTTCCTTCAGGGAGTGCGCAAACAGCCGTAGTACTCGGTTTCCCTCCAGGTGCCCGAAGCGGTCGTTGATCTGCTTGAATCCGTCAAGATCGGCGACCATCACGGTCAGCGACTTGCTATCGCGTTTGCAGCGCGCCAGTTCCCGGTCGAGTTGCAGGAATAGCGAGCGTGCATTGGGAAGACCGGTGAGGTAATCGGTAACCGCCGAACTTTCCGCCTGCTCGTACTTCATCGCGTTCTCGATGGCAAGCGCCATCTTGGAACTTACCGCAAGTAGAATGCGCAAGTGGTCGGAGGTAAAAAAATCCTTTTCCGCGTGATACAACGCGACCACACCAACCACGCCTGTCAAGCCCTCGAGCGGAACGGCGAGGGCTGAGTTCAGCGTGCTGTATTTCGAGGGATCGTTCAGATACCCGGGCTCGACTGAAGGATTCCCGTTCAGGATCGGCTTAAGGTTTTGCGCCACCCATCCTGAGAGCCCCTGTCCCATCGGAATGCGCAGCGAAGCAAACAGGCGGAAGTTGTCGCCATTCACATATTCCGGCACCAGTTCATCGCCGTGGCGGACGTAGATCGCAGTCGCATCGTAAGGCATCGCCCGGCGCAGCTTCACCGCAAATACCGACAGCGTCTCACCCAGACTGAGCGAAGCCCCCAGATCCTGGCTGAGTTCGAAAAGTGTCTGCGCTTCCTGGCGGGCTGCCGCGATCGAACTGAGAAAGCTCCGCTCCGGCGATTGCCGCTGTCCTTGCGCCTCGAACCCGGCTGCCGGCTTGATGGCCGGTTCAACCGACGCGTCCTGGTCTTTGACCCCCGTCGACAATTTCTGCTTGCCCAGGCTGTCCGTGCGTTGGTGGACCAGTTGCTCAAGATCCACGTATTTTCGTTCGAGGACCTTGACCACTTGCGGATCAAACGATTTTCCCGATTCATCCACCAGCCGTGACATCGCTTCATGCAGAGGCAGCGCCCGGCGATATTGCCGATCCGAAGCCAGCGCGTCCAGAAAATCCACCGCCGCCAGGATGCGGGCGCCAATCGGAATCTGCGTCCCGCTCAACCCCAGCGGATAGCCTGTCCCGTCAAACTTTTCGTGATGAGCCCGTACGATGGGCACGACCGGGTATGGAAAACGTACTCGTTCCAGGATTTCCGCTCCCACCAGCGGGTGGATCTTCATCTTCTCGAATTCTTCCGGCGTCAGGCGGCCCGGTTTCGAGATAATGTGCTCGGGAATCGCCAGCTTGCCGATATCGTGCAGCAAGGCCGCGGCCTGCAAAGCCTCCATTCCCTCCCGGTCAACCTTCAGTTCCTTCGCCACCTCGACAGCGTAGACGCGAACTCTCTGCAAGTGGTCGTGCGTTGTCTGGTCCTTGGCTTCGATGGCGAGTGCCAGCGCTTCAATCGTGCGCATATGCAAGTCAGCCATCTCTTCCACGTGCCGCTTCTCGTCTTCCAGTTTTCCGAGGTACAGGCGGTAGGAACGGTAGATGAGATACACCACGGGAAGTGTCAACAACGACGTCTGCCAGTCGGTAAACCCGTGCAGCCAGCTCATCATTCCGGCAACGCCCGCGCCCACCAGGTAGTAGGGGAAGCTCCAGAAGTAGCAGTCCGCCCAGATCTTTCGTAGCGACCTTCGCTCCGTCAGCGAGATCACGGCCGCAACCGGAAGCGTATTCGCCACGAAATAAATGCACGCCGCGAGAAACAGCAATGTAGACGGGTTACTCACCGTGCGATGCGTCAGGGAGTAGCGATACGACGCGAAGGTTATCGCGATGGCCAGCGCCGTCGAACTGACGTTGAAGGCGACCTGAATCGGAACCGGACGATCGCGGTCGAAGCACTGCACCACCACCGCGGCGCAGCCCAGCGCCATGGTTTCCGCCAGGCTCAGTTCCAGTACACCGAGCAGCATAAACAGAAAATTCACCGACATGGTTCCGGTAATCCCCGGCAGGTTCACTTTTAGCCGCGAGGCCGCCAGCGCAATCACCAGATAGCAGAAGAATTTAAGCGGATTCTGGCTTCGGCCGTGCAAGATCGAATAGGTCAGGACGCTGGTACCGCAGAGCACGACCACGGTAATAAAGAAGCGTGGCGCCGCGCTGATTTCCCTCCAGGATTGAGGGCGAGTTTTCATTTCGGACGAACTCCTGCGCGGGAAGCCGGCTGCAATTCCCAAGGCGCAAACACGGGGACAACTCATTGATAACAGGCGCCGGACGGGCAGGAAAGCATTCGGGGAATTGGAGGTAAACTTCCGTAATGGCGGACAGTGACCTTTCGGCACTGCTGCGTCCTCTGCCCTCCCGCAACCACACCTCTTAAGCCTTACAAAAGACAGTGCCAACCACCGCCTCGGCGCCCTCTCAGAAAAGTGTGAACTTGCTGCCCCGCCGCGTCGTATTAGCTCAAGAGCCCAAGGTTTGACTTGCCAGAACCGTCCGGCCTAACATGAGTGACTCTCTCCCAGGAGTGTTCCCCGGAATGATCGGCCAGACCATCTCCCACTACCGTGTCCTTTCGCAGTTGGGCGGCGGAGGGATGGGCGTCGTGTACGAAGCCGAGGACGTCAACCTGGGCCGCCATGTCGCGCTTAAGTTCCTGCCACCGGAGACGGAAAAAGATTCGCTCGCGCTTGACCGTTTTCAGCGCGAAGCTCGCGCCGCCTCTGCTCTGAACCACCCCAACATCTGCACGATTTACGAGGTGGGCGAAGACAGCGGACGCCACTTCATCGCCATGGAGTTGCTGGAAGGCGAGACACTCAAGAGCCGAATCCACGGCCAGCCCCACAGCCAACCCATGCAACTTGACCAGTTGCTCGATCTCGGCACGCAGATCGCCGACGCGCTTGACGCTGCCCATGCCAAGGGAATTGTCCACCGCGACATCAAGCCCGCTAACATTTTCGTGACCCGCCGCAACCAGGCCAAGATTCTCGATTTCGGTTTGGCCAAGCGTACCGCCAAGCCTTCCATTCTTTCTGCCGCCACCATCGGTACCGCCGCTACTGTCGACGAGCCGTTCCTGACCAGCCCCGGATCGACCGTCGGCACCGTGGCCTATATGTCTCCCGAGCAGGCGCGCGGCAAAGATCTTGACGCCCGCACCGACCTGTTCTCTTTCGGCGCCGTGCTCTATGAGATGGCCACCGGCGCCGTGCCCTTCCGCGGAGATACGTCCGCTGTTATTTTCGACGCCATTTTGAATCGTCCGCCAACGCCACCGCTTCGCCTCAACCCCGATTTACCTCCGCACTTTGAAGAGATCCTGAACAAGCTGCTCGAAAAGGACCGCGATCTGCGCTACCAGAGTGCGGCCGATGTGCGCTCCGACTTGAAGCGGCTCAAGCGCGACTCCGAATCGGGCTCGATTCTGGCCGCAACTTCCTCCAGTTCTTCCATCCGGAAGCCGGCGCCGCAAAGTCGAAGCCGCAGGCTGCCCTTGTGGCTGATCCCGGCCTTGATCGTCGCGCTGGTCGCCGCCGCCATTGGCTTCGTGTTTCTCAAACGCGGCCACGCGCTCACCGAGAAAGATTCGATCCTCATTGCCGATTTCGTAAACAC
>DATFVD010000101.1:0-5844 GCA_035260505.1 Terriglobales bacterium | reverse complement strand
CGTTTGTTTTCGTGCCAAGTATAATCTCCCGTTAGACCAATATGTTCCCAGCCCAGGGGCGAGAGGTGGGCGAGTAATTCTGGCTGAATCTCGGCCTTCTGTTCGGCGAGACTGGCCGCGGCGCGCTCGAGATAGACAGTGCTCCAGGCAATAATGGCTGCGACAGCAGCCTGTCCCAGGGCTGCGGCCATTCAGTTAGCGAGGGCTTTTCTGCCCCTCGACGGACGAAGGCTTGTGCGGTCGAGGGGTAAACCGGCTGCTTTCCATTCTGGTACTCCAAAAGGCAGTCGTTGGGCCGGAATACCCAATTTCCTCAGCGAAGTAACCCCTTTTAGAGCTGTGATACAGTAGGGACCGCGACAATACGCGAGAATGGGTCGATCTCCCGCGAGTTCATCAACTCGCCTTTTCAAATCCTTCAACTCGATGTGCTTGGCATGCGGCAGGTGTCCTGCGCGATATTCGTCCTGATCCCGTAGATCGAGGAGAATCACCCTGTTGTTGCGCACTTCCTCCATGATCTCCGTCATTGTCAGGGCCGAAAGCGTCTCGGGATGTTCGAAGTAATCGCGGACAATTTCGCGAACTTCCGGTAGCAATTCTTCGCCAAGATTCCGTAAAGCGAGCCACACCCGGGTGACACTGTCCCCCGCCAAGCTGCACCACACATGTCGGCCTTCTTTATGGCCCTCCACCAAACCGGAAGCCCGGAGAAGCTTGAGATGCGCGCTTGTCGCCGCCGTCGACTGATCGGTCAGATCGGCGAGCTGCTCGACACTTTTCGGTCCCTCGCTGAGCAGACTGATGATTTTGAGCCGCTTCGGACTCGACATCGCCTCGCCGAATCGGGCGAGCATGCAGAAAATGGCCTGTTGCTTATCGGCGATATCGGAACGCATGCATCAATGTTTGATTGAACGTCGCGGTCAGTCAAATAGTCATTTGAGTATTATATGTTTATGGTTTTGGCTTTTACCCAGCCCTTTTGACTAGTACGGGTTCGGCTTCCGGTTCGCCCCGCGGATTGGTGGCCTGTCTCGTCGATTCCATGCCGCCGCAGGAAGCTCGCGCGCTTCTCTCCAATTAGGCTCACCCTTAGCGTATAAGCAGATAATATATTATTCAAACGAGTATTTGACTATCAAACGGAGTGAATCAAATATTGTTGTAGAGCAGCCATCAATTGAACTGGTGAAGACTTCCCAACGCCTCCCCAATGATTGGCAAACCCATGAATACAACGCTGACTCCTAAGAGCTCGATTTTCTCGATTCCTCCAAACTCATCTCGTGGGAGCGTCAGGTTCGGATTACGGCCGGTGCGATATTCGTGGTGGGCGCTCTTCCCGCGCAACTCGTGCATCCTTAGGCCCACTCAGCCTCAACTTTTCGAGAACTAACTTAGAAACCAACCAACACTGTCATGCTTTTACGCCAAATTTACGACGCCGATCTTTCGCAATACGCCTACATCATTGGTTGCGAGAAGACTCGCGAGGCCATTGTTATTGATCCCGAGCGCGATGTGGATCGCTACCACGCAATCGCAACCAGCGAAGACCTGAAACTGACCGCGGGCGCCGAGACCCATATTCACGCGGACTTCGTGAGCGGGGCGCGTGAACTAGTAGCGCGCGACCCTGCGATGCGCGTGTTCCTTTCCGCAGAGGGCGGGCCGGATTGGCAATCGGAATGGGCGCGGAACCTTCCGAATGTCACATTGTTGCGTGACGGCGACACTTTCAAAGTCGGCAACATCAGATTCCAGGCTTTGCATACGCCGGGACACACCCCGGAGCATCTCAGCTATCTCGTAACCGATGAGGGGGGCGGAGCCAATGAGCCGATCGCTTTACTGAGCGGTGATGCCCTCTTTGTCGGCGATGCGGGACGACCTGATTTGCTGGAAACCGCGGCGGGGATTCCCGCTACTGCGGAAAAAGGGGCTCACCAGCTCTATGGCAGCCTGCGCCGGATCGCCAATCTGCCCTGCCATGTGCAAATTCTGCCTGCTCACGGGTCAGGGAGCGCGTGTGGCAAATCGCTCGGCGCGGTGCCCAGCTCGACGGCCGGTTACGAGATCAAATTCAATCCAACATTGAAGCTCGCCATTGAAGGGCCAGCGAAGGCGTTTGTGGACTTCATCCTCCGGGATCAGCCGGAACCACCTTTCTATTTCGCCCGAATGAAGAACGTGAACCGGGTTGGTCCTGCCGTGCTAGGCAAGCTGCCCGAGCCGCGCCAACTCATTATCGATGAAGTGACTGGGCAACTCGACGATCCAAACCTGGTCGTGCTCGACACGCGTGCTGACCGTGCCGGCTTCATGAAAGCGCACCTGCGTGGCAGTCTCTACGCCCCTGCAAAAGGCAGCTTCAGCGATTTTGCGGGCAGCTTCCTTGGACCAGACGACCGCATCGTTCTAGTCATCGATTCCGCCGATCAGGTAGAAGAACAGGTGCGCCGGCTGATCCGAATCGGCTTTGACAAGATAGTCGGCTGGTTATGCGTTGCCGATCTTGCTTCGGCCAACGGTACACTTGCCAGCATCCCGTCGGTTAAATTTCGCGAAATGCCGGCGCTAACCGGCGAAGATCCGGATACTCTCGTGCTGGATGTCCGTCGTGCCGCCGAGTATGAGGACCATCATATCAAGGGTGCGCTGAACGTTGCGAACACCCGGCTCCGAGCACGGATCGCAGAAGTCCCGGCGGATCGAACGGTCATCGTCCATTGCCAAAGTGGTAATCGAGCGTCCGCTTCCGCCGCCTATCTCGAACGCAACGGTCGGCGGACTATCTACGTGAACGACGCTTTCGGCAATGTTCCTGCGGAACTCCTCGAATAGTCCTTATGATGGACTCCGGGCTCAACTTTGAACTACTCGACGTCGCCTTCGGCATGATCGTTGGAATGTCGCTTGGTCTGACCGGCGGCGGCGGCTCGATCTTCGCTGTACCGCTACTCACTTACGGCCTAGGTGTGCCGGTTGGCCCGGCGCTGGGTTTGAGTCTTGCCTCAGTTGGAGCTACCGCCGGATTCGGCGCGGCCCTTCGATTGCGCACCCGAGAGATTGAGCTACAAGCGGGCGTCATCTTCTCCATCGTAGGAATGGTCATGGCTCCGATCGGCGCCATGATTGGACAACGGATAGCACCGGCCATCTTGCTTTCCGCATTTGCTGTGATGATGGGCTATGTCGGAATCCGAATGTGGCGCAAGAGAACGGAGGCAGCCGTCAGGCCCGGACCTTGCGCCACCCAGGGCCACGGAAAACTCACCGCAGGTTGCTATGCCATGCTCTCAATTGCCGGCGCAGCTTCCGGGCTACTTTCAGGACTCTTCGGCGTCGGCGGCGGGTTCGTTATCGTCCCTTCACTCCTTTACGCCGGCATCACCATTCACCGAGCGGTCGCGACATCGCTCATGGTGATCTTTCTGATCTCGGTTTCGGGCGTTATCGCCAATATCGTTCAAGGCCAGCACGTTCCAGTTCGCGTCACTAGCCTGTTTGTTGGCGGCTGCCTCGCTGGAATGCTTGCCGGCAGCGCCCTTCGCTCGCGGCTGTCCGGCTCGACGTTGCAAAAGACATTTGCGGTCGCGATGTGGCTCGTCGCCCTTTTCATGCTGGCAAAAAACCTCTCGCCCTTCGTGCCCCATTGAAAAACGCAACCCTGTTAACGCTATGAATAAAACGCACTATTCCATATTGATTATCGGCGGCGGCACCGCCGGCATCGACGTCGCCGCCCGGCTTCGCGCTAAAGCGCCAAAGCTCGACATTGCCGTCATCGACCCGTCGGAAAAGCATTACTACCAGCCACTCTGGACCCTGGTTGGCGGTGGAGTTACAAAGAAGGAAGTAACCGAGAAACGCGAAGCCGATCTTATCCCGCGCGGTGTGACGTGGATCCGCGATGCCGTGATTGCCTTCGAGCCGGATGAAAACCGCGTCCGCCCGCGAGGCGGTCCATCTCTGGGCTATGACTACCTGGTGGTTTGTCCAGGCATTCAGGTGAACTGGGAGGACATCAAAGGCCTGAAGGACACCATGGGACGCAATGGGGTCTGCTCAAACTACGATTTCAACACCGTCGATTTTACCTGGGAGGCTATCCGGAGCATCCGGCAAGGAACCGCCATCTTCACGATGCCCGCGACGCCAATAAAATGCGCCGGTGCGCCACAAAAGATTATGTACCTGGCTGAAGATCACTTTCGCCGGGCGGGCGTACGTGATGCGATCCGCGTGGTTTACGCCAGCGCCTCTCCCGCGATTTTCGGAGTCGCAAAGTACCGGAAAGCACTGGAAAAAGTCGTCGCGGACCGCGGCATGCAAACCTGCTTTCGCCACAACCTCATCGAAGTGCGCGGCGACACTCGGCAAGCCATCTTCACCCAACTCGATACCAAGGAAGAAGTCGTGATGAAGTTCGACCTGCTCCACGTCACCCCGCCGATGAGCGCTCCCGATTTCATCCGGGAAAGTCCGCTCGCCGACAAGGATGGCTGGGTCGAAGTAGACAAATATAATCTCCAACATCCGCGCTTTGCTAACATCTTCGCTCTCGGCGACGCCAGCAGCTTGCCCACCAGCCGTACCGGTGCGGCGATCCGCAAAGAAGCTCCAGTCCAGGTCGAGAATCTACTGGCCGACCGGGCCGGCCAACCGCTCAAAGCCAAATATAACGGCTATTCTTCATGCCCGCTCGTGACCGGCTATGGCAAACTGATCCTGGCTGAATTCGATTATGATGGAAACCCTGCCGAAACGTTTCCATTCGACCAGAGCAAGGAGCGCTACTCCATGTGGTTGCTCAAGCGGTGGGCTTTGCCCGTCCTGTATTGGCAAGGCATGCTAAAAGGGCGCGCCTGAACTAGGCTTTCATGAGGCATAGCTTCGCTGCTCCTGCGGAAATGCCGTGACTGCTGCGTTCAATCCACAGCTGAAAGTCCCGCACGTGATGTTCAATCAGCTGATGGCATTTGTCTGATTCTTGTTCACGGACTGCTAGAGTTTCCTTCGCTATACTCTGCAGCGAATCGAGGTCGTACAAATAAACACCGTCCAACTTGCAAACGGCCGGTTCGATGTCACGCGGCATCGCCAAATCGATCAGGAAGAGCGGCCGGTGCGGGCGAGTTCGCAAGAACGGAGCTAACTTATCCAAGGTGATAATCGCGTGCGGAGCTGCTGTCGAACTGACCAGTATATCCAGGTCGCGGAATTCTTGCTCCCAATCCTCAAAATGAATTGCTCGTCCGCCGGTCATTGTCGCTAAAGCCTGCGCTCGCTCGAAAGAGCGATTGGAGACAAAAATTTGTTCCGCTCCGCGAGACCGAAAAGCTTTGGCAGTCTTTTCGCTCGTTTCACCGGCTCCGAGGATCATGATCTTGCATCCGTCTAGATCTCCAAAGATCTGTTCTGCCAAATCCACTGCCACGGAACCGACCGAAACGCTACCACGCGTGATCGCAGTAGAAGATCGTATCTCTTTACCCACTTGAAACGATTTTTGAAAAAGTCGATTCAGGAACTTCCCAGTCGTCTTGGCCCCAGTCGCAAAAGCGTAAGCACGCTTGACCTGGCCAAAAATTTCCGTTTCGCCAACGACCATCGATTCTAGACCAGAAGCGACTCGAAATAGGTGACGAACACAGTGGTTACCCCATAAGCGGAACGCATGCGTTTCGTCGCCGGCCCGGAAATCTCGATAGAAGCTCTTGAAAAAACCCTGGCTGTCCCGGAACTCTCCGGTAACATAAAATTCCGTTCGATTGCAAGTTGACAGAATGAGGCCCTCAGCGAGCCCTGGCATCGTCTTTAGCCGGGCCAACGCTTCGG
>DATFVD010000100.1:0-3649 GCA_035260505.1 Terriglobales bacterium | reverse complement strand
GGAGTCGCCGGATCGAACTCACTCGAGTTGGCATCCGCTAATCCGCAGACGTTGCGCGCAAATTCAATGCACGCCGTCTGCATCCCGAGACAAATCCCAAAGTAAGGGACATGCTTCTCGCGAGCGTACTGGATCGCCTTCAACATGCCTTCGATGCCACGCTTGCCAAATCCGCCGGGCACGAGCAAACCGTCGTAGTCTTCTAATTGCGCTTCATAACTCTTGTCGGCAGTCTCCAGACCCTCGGCTTCAATCCAATTCACTTCCAGTTTGAGGTTGTGCGCCAGCGCGCCGTGCACCAGCGCTTCCTTCAGCGATTTGTAGCTGTCCTCATACTCCACATATTTTCCGACAATGCCGATCCTGACCACATCTTTCGGGTTGTAGACGCGGTGCACCAGATCGTTCCATTTCGAAAGATCGCGATCTTTGGCCTCCAGGTGCAGACGCCGCAGGACCAACGTGTCCACTTCTTCATGCGCAAAAACTACCGGCACTTCGTAGATCGACGCGACGTCCTTCGCCGTGATCACCGCTTCTTCTTCGACGTTGCAGAACAAAGCAATCTTCGACTTGATCTCTTTCGATAGAAAGCGATCGGTGCGGCACAGAAGAATGTCCGGCTGAATTCCGACGCTGAGCAATTCCTTGACGGAGTGCTGCGTAGGCTTGGTCTTCAATTCCTGGGCTGCGGCGATGAACGGCACCAGCGTCACATGGACGAACAGCGTGTTATCGCGGCCCAGTTCCTGCCGCATCTGCCGGATCGCTTCGATGAACGGCAGCGACTCGATGTCACCCACAGTGCCACCGATTTCAATCAGCGCCACGTCGACGTCCTGCGCGACCTTTTTAGCCGCCGCTTTGATTTCGTTGGTGACATGCGGAATCACCTGCACCGTCTTGCCCAGGTAATCGCCCCGCCGCTCCTTGGCGATAATCTGCTCGTAGAGACGCCCTGTAGTCCAATTATTATCGCGAGAAAGCTTGGCGTGCGTGAAGCGTTCGTAGTGTCCGAGATCGAGATCGGTTTCGGCGCCATCGTCGGTGACAAACACTTCGCCGTGCTGAAACGGCGACATCGTCCCCGGATCTACATTGAGGTATGGATCGAACTTCATCAGGTTGACTTTGAGGCCGCGGCTTTCAAGCAGACAGCCGATCGAAGCCGCCGCCAATCCTTTTCCCAATGATGAGACCACACCGCCAGTTACAAAGATGTACTTGGCCGACATCGCTTCCTCGCTCTAATTTTGATTGGAAAATTGTGCGGGCTGGGGTGCACGATCAATTATGACAGAACTTTTTCTGGAAGGGAATGTGGAAAAAGCAGCACTCAGCCGTCAGCAGTCAGCCCTCAGTTCGAACCAGGGAATCACCAGCCCCGTCCTTCCGCTAGAATATCCCATGCCCGACAATCCCCTCTGGAGCGAAGGCGCTCAAGCCGCCCGCCTCGCCGAGTTGACGGCCGACACCGCGGATCCCGCGAAAGAACTTCCGCTGCGCCGCGACGTCCGGTCGCTGGGTATTCTTCTCGGCCGTGTGCTGGTCGAGCAGGAGGGCGAAGCTTTTTTCGACGTAGTCGAGCAATTGCGCCGGTTGCTCATCCAACACCGCGAGCAGCCTCCTTCCGCCGGGACATTAGAGCCAGAACTCGAACTCGACAACAGCCTTGTGACCCGCGCCCGCGAAATTGTCAGCCGCCTGTCGGTCGAAGACGCTTACCGCGTCACCAAGGCTTTCGCCATTTATTTCGAACTCACCAACCTCGCCGAAACCAACCACCGCAAGCGCCGTCGCCGCGCCGCCCGCATGCTGGCGGGCAAGGCTCCGGTGAACGGCTCGTTCCGCGGGACTCTGATCCGCATGAAGTCCGCCGGAGTGTCGACCGACGCCATGATCGCCTCCCTGCGCAAGGTCAAAGGAACTCCCGTTTTTACCGCGCACCCAACGGAAATCACGCGGCATACGATCCGTCTGAAGCGTCGCCGCATCGCGGGGTATCTCGAGCGTCTCGACCAGTTGCCGCTTTCCGACTCCGAAGCACGCGAATATGAATCGCTGATCCTCGCCGAGATCACCGCGCTCTGGCAGACCGACGAGGTCCGGCTCAACAGACCAACCGTGCGCGATGAGATTCATATGGGCCTCGACTACTTCCCCATGGTTCTTTTCGAGACTCTTCCGCGTCTCTACGCAGAACTCGAAGAATCCCTTCGCGATGTCTACCACGCCGACGCCGCGGTTCCCGAAGTGCTCTCCTTCGGCTCATGGATCGGTGGCGACCGCGACGGCAATCCCTTCGTCACCGCCTCCTCCACCCGCGAAGCGCTCGACATGGCGCGCCATGTCATCATCGACCACTACATCGCCGAAACCCTGCGCCTGATCGGACAACTGAGCATGTCCACGCGTCGCATCGGCGTGTCAGACGCCCTCGCCCACCGCACCCGCGCATACGAGAAAAAACTCGGCGAAAGATATTCCCGTTGGAAACAGATCACCTCAGCCGAACTCTATCGCCATTTCCTGGAGTTTCTGATCGCCCGCCTGCGCTTTAGCCGCAGGTCATCAAAACACGAACATTCCTACCAGTCGCCACAGCAATTTGAAGAGGATCTCGGCATTATTCGCGACAGCCTTCGCGCGAACCACGGTCAGCGCCTGGCGGAACTCGTTTCGCCTCTCTTGCGCAAAGTTCAGACTTTCGGGTTCCATCTGCATACACTCGACATTCGCCAGCACGCCCGCATACTGTCCCAGACGCTCGTCGACGTGGCATCCGCAGGAGGGCCGTCGGCTAGAGCAGCCCAGCCTCCGCCCGAGATCTCCGCACAATCAGCCGAACTTCTCGAGACTTTCCGCTGCGTCGCCGAACTAAAAAAGACGCATTCCCCTGGAGCGATCCGCAACTTCGTGATCAGCAACACGCAATCCGAACATGACATCTTCGCGGTGGTCCAGCTCGCCGAGCTCAGCGGTGTCTCTGTCGCGGCCAGCAATGGCGACCCCGGCCTGATGCCCGTACCTCTGTTCGAATCGATTGAAGCTTTGCGCTCCTCCCCCGCCATCATGCGCCGCGTGTGGAAGGTTCCCGAGTTCCAACCGCTCCTCAATTCCTGGAACCGCAAGCACGAAATCATGCTCGGCTACTCCGACTCCAATAAAGATGGAGGCATGCTGACCAGCACTTGGGAGCTGCACAAAGCACAGCGTGAATTACACGAAACGGCGCGGGAATGCGGAGTTAATCTGCGCCTGTTCCACGGCCGCGGCGGCACGGTTGGCCGCGGAGGAGGCCCCACGCACGCCGCCATCCTCGCCCAACCCGCCAGCGATTTCTCCGGCGAAATTCGCATCACCGAGCAAGGCGAGGTGCTAAGTTGGAAATATTCCGATCCCGTCCTCGCCGAGTGGAATCTCGAAATCATGATCGCGGCCTGCCTCGAGGCAATAACGATGCCGACGCAAGCCTCGCCCGCAGCCAAGCAGCGCTGGGACGAGGCCATGGAATCGATGTCTGAAGACGCTTTCGCGTTCTACCGGAAACATATTGCCGAAAATTCTGAAATCCTCGAATACTTCGAGCAAGCGACGCCCGTGAACGAACTGGAGCACGCGCGCATCGGCTCCCGCCCCGCGCGCCGCA
>DATFVD010000099.1:0-10222 GCA_035260505.1 Terriglobales bacterium | reverse complement strand
TGTGCTGTTCAAAAAGGGCTGCATTGTTCCAGAGCACAGTCATCACAACGAGCAATTGACTTACATCCTGGAAGGCGCGTTGAAGTTCTGGATTGACGGGCGGGTGATTGTCGTCAACGCCGGGGAAGTCCTTACCATTCCTGCAAACATGCCGCACAAGGCGGAGGCGTTGGCGGATACGGTGGATCTTGATATCTTTACCCCGCCGCGCGCCGATTGGATTAACAAGACGGATCGGTATCTTCGCCGCTGAAGGGCGCCATTGGAAAGTGGTACAGTGTTTTGGCGCGGCCCCGTAGCTCAATTGGATAGAGCATCAGACTTCGGATCTGAGGGTTGGGGGTTCGACTCCCTCCGGGGTCACCATTTCGGCAAGCCTTCGCACCAACACTCTAGTTACTTGCCAGAGGGCATTGTTTCGCGGTGCAATGGCACTTGCGGAGCGATTATGGGACGCGTTCTTGGATTTCTAGGCACGATCGTGACGATGGCAATCGGCATGTACATTTATTCTCTGCAGGTCAAAACCTTGACTCCGGGCGCTGGGAGCGGCAATCCCGAAGAAATTGCCGCCATCGCGGGAGTGAAAAATGATCTGATTGGCATCGCTAATGCCGAGCGAGGGTGCCTGGCGGCACAGGGGAAGTATGTTTCGCTTGATGAGTTGGTTTCAGGCAACTACATCGGCATCAAGAGCGAGCGCCCGCCATATGTTTACGACGTCGAAACCACTTCCAGCAGTTTTCGTGCAACTGCCACGCGTACCACGAAGGGCGCTCCAGCCCAGCTCTGGATTACGGAGACCATGCAAGTTCAAGCATCAGACTGAAGCTTCTTCCGCCTGTGCTTCGCGGGCTGGTGCGAGTCAGGTTTTTTTCCAGTCAGTTAAGGACATTAGTTCGTCCATGATTTCCTGCAATCGCTGCAGTCGCCGTTCCTGATCGGATGCTCCGATGATTTTTTTCCCGCCTTGCAGGTACAGGCGGTTCGCTTCGCTGATTTCCGCGATTTCTTCCCGCAATTTTCCAACGCGTTCTTTGACAGACTGGGGCATGAGGATAGGCTAGCAGAGCATTTCACACCTTTGTAAGTTGTTTTTCAACAGTGTTGACAGGGTTGGTGGGAGCCGCTACTCTCGGGAAACTGAGGGCGTGAGCAGGCTACCGCAGAGCGGAACATCTTAGCCCAAACATTGCTTATCTTATGCAGCTTGGCTCCTTAGCACCTTACACCTATACTGATCCTCTCGAAAATACTCTCCGAGGCTGATCAAAAATGAGCGTTCTTGAACCGTCGTTGTTCTGTGCCCGCACGCTATGCCGTCTGATTCTGGCCGCCGGCATGGTGTTCACGGCTTTTGCCCAAGCTCAGGTAAGCCTCACCCAGTTGAGTGTGGACACCTTTACTGATACTCCAAGCCAGCACGCTACCGAGGTCGAACCCAGTGCGTTTTCGCACGGCTCAACGATTGTGAGCGCATTTCAGGTAGCTCGGATTTGGGGTGGAGGCGGCGCCGACATTGGGTTCGCAACTTCGACCAATGGCGGTGCGACCTGGACCAATGGGTATCTGCCGGGAATTACGATTTATCAGGGCGGAACGAGCTCGGCGGCCAGTGATGCGGCAGTGGCGTATGACGCTTTGCACAACGTTTGGTTGATCTCGACTTTGCCCATCGGCAACAACACTTCGGTGGCGGTGAGCCGGTCGACCGATGGGATCAACTGGAGCAACCCGATCAGGGTTACCGGCTCGAGTTCCGCCGACAAGAACTGGATTGTCTGCGACAACGCAGCCGCCAGTCCTTATTATGGCCACTGCTATTCGGAGTGGGACAACACGTCGCAAAGCGACCTGATCGAGATGAGCACCTCGACCGATGGCGGACAGACGTGGGGAGCGGCGCTGGGCACAGCGGGGCAGGACCACGGCATCGGCGGAGTGCCGGTGGTGAAGCCGGGAGGGAAAGTAGTTGTGCCCATCCTCGGATTCAATGGAGACGTAATCGCATTCACTTCGACCAATGGAGGACAGAGCTGGACGAAAGCGGTGAATGTTGCCAGCTACATCAATCACGCAGAGGCAGGGAGCCTGCGGAGCGCCGGCTTGATCTCGTCGGCAGTGGATGCGGGTGGCAAGGTGTATGTGATGTGGCCAGATTGCCGCTTCCGCACGAACTGCGCGTCGAATGACATCGTGTACAGCACGTCGACAACTGGGACGACATGGTCGGCGGTCAAGCGTGTGCCGATTGATCCGGTTGCGAGCACGGTAGATCACTTCATCACTGGGGCGGCGATTGCACCGGGCACAAAGGGAACCACGGCACACGTTGCGCTCGCGTATTACTTTTATCCGGTATCGAACTGTGGTAGCAATTGCTCGCTCTCTGTCGGGTTCATTCAGTCATCCACGGGAGGCTCGACGTGGACTGCGGCAGAAACGCTGGCCGGTCCAATGCAGCTGACGTGGCTGCCGAATACGTTCTCCGGGACGATGGTGGCGGATTACATCTCAGTGGGATTTGCGGGCGGGAAAGCTTATCCAGTATTCGCCGCGGCGCAGGCAAAAACGGGATCTCTTTTCCACGAGGCCATTTACACGACGACATCGGGTCAGGCTCGGTCCACGCCGGAACTGGAGCAGATGACTGCGGCGGGGGATGTTCCAGTGCCGAATGCGCACTCCGATCACGGGCCGATGGAATATCTGGATCAGGAGCACCTGATTCCGATTTCCGGGAAGCGGCCGCCAGAGCGTGATTAGTGCGTTGAGGCGCGCAACGAATCATAGGGTGGCCTGAGTCGTTTCGCTTGTCCTGCCGGACGGCGACGTCTGGCCATCCACTCCGGTTTGCTCCTCACCCTCACCGGACGATATATTTGAGTGTCTTATGTTCACCGACTTCACTGCCGCCGACCGCTGGACCAAGAAACAAGTGCACTGCATCTACCAGGCTCTGATAGTAGCCATCGCCACCCGCCACGCCGATGCGGTGGACATCAAGTTCCTGGTCGACGGGCGCCCGGTCTGGGTCGCGCTTCCGCATCCAGCCTGGGTCGAATACAAGAATCGCACCGGGAAGCTGATCACCGATTCCCTGGCCAAGGAAATCGCCGGCCATTTTCTGAAAACGGCGCTGGAATCGGGCGAAGGCTTGGGCCGCGAAATGTATTCTCTTACCATCGACGAAACTCTTAAACACTTGGACGGCGTCGTGTCAGAGGTTGAACTCCCGGTCGCTGCTACCCGCTAATACCGCGACTGCGTAATGAGTCATACGATGGAGGGACGGGTGTCTCGCGCGTCCAGCAGTGTGGCGGCCGGGCGGGGACGCCCGGCTCTCCACCAGCAAGAAGGAGAGCACTTGTGGCCAGCCTAATCTCCGATATGGAAATCATGAACGAAAGCAAGGCGGACGCGAAGCATAAGGGTCTAACCGCATGGGTAGAAGAAATCACCCAGCTCTGCAAGCCGGATCGAGTGCAGTGGTGCGACGGTTCGCCCGAGGAATATCAGTCGATGTTGCGGCTGATGGTACAGACGGGCAGCGCTATCTGGCTGGCGGATGAGAAGCGGCCGAACAGCATCCTGGTCCGGTCGAGTCCGGGCGACGTTGCGCGGGTGGAAGACCGCACCTTCATTTGTTCGCGAACTCAAGAGGAAGCTGGTCCTACCAACCATTGGGAAGATCCTGCAGAAATGAAGAATAAGCTGCGGGGGTTGTTCGCGGGTGCGATGTCCGGCCGCATCATGTATGTCATCCCGTACAGCATGGGCCCAATCGGCTCGCCGATAGCGAATATCGGCGTCGAGATTACCGATTCCCCTTACGCTGTGGCCAGCATGCACATCATGGCCCGCGTCGGCAATCGCGTGCTCGAGGTGCTGGGAACGGAAGCTGATTTTGTGCGCGGCCTGCACTCGGTCGGCGCCCCGCTGGCCGCAAACCAGGCGGATTCGACTTGGCCGAACAATCCTCAGGAAAAATACATCAGCCACTTCCCGGAGACGCGCGAGGTCTGGTCCTATGGGTCAGGGTACGGGGGCAACGCGCTGCTCGGCAAGAAGTGCCACGCGCTTCGCATTGCATCGGTCCAAGCCCGCGACGAAGGCTGGATGGCGGAACACATGCTCATCCTCAAGATGACGAACCCCTCCGGGCAGGTCAAGTACCTCACCGGCGCGTTCCCCTCGGCATGTGGCAAGACCAACCTGGCGATGCTGATCCCGACTATACCGGGGTGGAAAGTCGAAACCATCGGCGACGACATCGCCTGGATGAAGTTCGGCGCCGACGGCCGGCTTTACGCGATCAATCCGGAGTACGGCTTTTTCGGTGTTGCGCCTGGAACGAGCATGAAGTCGAACCAGAACGCAATGCTCACCGCCACGAAGAATTGCATTTTCACGAATTGCGCAATGACTCCCGACGGCGACATATGGTGGGAGCAGATGACTGCCGAAAAGCCAGCTGAGTTGATCGACTGGTTGCGTCGCCCATGGACTCCAGCGTCTTCTCGCAAGGCCGCTCATCCAAATGCGCGCTTCACCGCCCCCGCCAGTCAGTGCCCGGTGATTGCCCCGGAGTGGGAGGACCCCAACGGCGTTCCGATCGACGCTATCCTTTTCGGTGGCCGCCGAGCGAGCGTTGTTCCGCTGGTGACTGAGTCCTTCGATTGGCAGCATGGGACTTTTCTGGGCGCGACCGTCAGCAGCGAAACCACCGCGGCCGCCGCCGGCAAAGTCGGCGAACTTCGCCGTGACCCGATGGCCATGCTTCCTTTCTGTGGCTACCACATGGGCGATTACTTCGCCCACTATCTCGAGATCGGGGACAGGCCTGGTGCAAAGCTGCCCAAAATCTATTACGTCAACTGGTTCCGCACCGACGACAACGGCAAATACCTTTGGCCCGGATACGGCGAGAACAGCCGAGTGCTGAAATGGATCTTCGAACGCTGCGATGGCAAAGTGCACGCTGTGGATACTCCGATCGGCAGGCTCCCCGAGCCTGCGGACCTGGATACCAAGGGACTTGACCTTCCTGCCGCGGACATTGCTAAGTTGCTCGGCGTGGACATGGAGGGCTGGCTTGCCGAAATACCATCGATCCGGGATCACTTTGCCAAGTTTGGCAACCACCTTCCCGAACGTTTGAACCGCGAGGTCGACGAATTGGAAGAGCGGCTCCGGAAGGCAACGAAATAGATCGGAGAAAGATTGAATCATTGAGTCATTGAACCATTGAGGCATCAACGTCAATGGTTCAATGATTCAATCGAGTTATGTTCGCCCGGAAACTCCGCGTGGAATATCGGCACGAGGGGCGGCTTCAACTTTGTCCGTTGAAGTGGCTCGACAATTTCAGCATGCGCAACTTCACCAATGCATCCGTATTTGACGACACGCTGCCGGTAGCCGACGGGCACCTGGAAATTGGAACGCATGTTCCAGTCGATCAACTCCGGGACGCGATGGAGGACTGGTTTCGCCGGAAGGGCTATCTGCCAAAAGACGCAGCTCTTGTGCTGACCCTGATCTAGAGACGGGGGCCGAGCTTTGTTCGGCTTGGACGGACGAATGCGTCCGTCCCTACGCAACCCTGACGGGCGAGGGCGCCCGTCTCTCCACTTTACGGTTTTAACGGTTTTAGGTTGTGCCGCCCAGGCTGGAGGCTCTTTCCATCTTGAGCAGCCGGGCCAATAAACGGACGATCATGCCGTCGAAGCGGGTGCCGCTCAGCTTCCCCAGTTCCACCATCGCCTGCTCGTCAGTTTTGGGGGGAGCGAAAGATCGATCGCTCGTCATGTTCACGTAAGCGTCGGCGACCGCGACAATGCGGCCGTATAAAGGTATATTCTCGCCCTTCAGTCCCAAAGGATAACCGCTGCCGTCGAAGGCTTCGTGATGACATTCGAGGGCTTGGGCCACGCGTTCGATTTCAGGAATCGCCCGTAACACCTCCGCCCCTACCTGCGGGTGGGTCCTGATCACCGCGAATTCATCTTCCGTCAGTGGGCCCGGCTGGTTCAGGATCCGATCGGGAATGAACAGCTTGCCCACGTCGTGCACCCGCCCCGCAAAGGTTACGTCTTCGACCTCCTGTGCAGAGAGGTTGAGTCCGCGCGCGATGATTCCGGTGTAGTGCCCACATTGCTCACCATGTCCCGCCGCGTTGTGCTCCCTCAGTTCGGCGGCGCGCGATAAGGCTTCGACGGCCTCCTTCATCGCCCTCTGATCCGCATTACCCTCGCGCCCGGATAGCTTGCGGAGCGTGCTGACCAGTTCTTCCAGGTGCTCAGGGCCGTTATGCTCGCGCTGCAGAAATCCTTCGATATAACCGGAGACAAGCTGACGCTGCACTGCGGAGCCTTCGCCGAACGCATCCGAGGTGGAAACCTGGTTACCACCCGCGTGCTTGGCCACGTACATGCCTGCATCCGCTACGCGAATCAGGTCCTCCATAGAAAATCCGTGCAGGGGGAAACTGGCAACTCCGAAGCTGCCGGTGATGTGGTGCTCTTCGAGCATCGGATCGGTGGCCAGCCACAGCCGTAATCTCTCCGCCAGCACCTGCGCCTGCTCGATGCCGGTCTCGGGCATGAGGATGACGAATTCGTCTCCGCCGTAGCGGGCAACCACGTTCGACTGGCGGCACTTCTGTTCGAGCAGCCGGCCGACTCGAGCCAGCACCAGATCTCCTTCCAGATGACCGAGCGAATCGTTGACTTCCTTAAATTTATCCAAATCGACGAGCACCACCGAGAACGGCCGTCCTGAACGCGACCCACGCTTCCACTCCGAGCTCAGCGCCTCCCAGAAGAAGCGTCTCGTCTTGATGCCAGTCAACCCGTCCGTAATCGATTGCTGCTGCAGCTTCCGGAAGACGAAGGAGTTGTGCAAGGCCGTGGCCAGAAGATCGGCCAGAGTGTTCAGGATCAGAACATCCTGAGGCGCGAACGCATTTTCATCCCGGCTCTCTATGTTGAGCACGCCGAGCAGTGTCTCGCCGTAGCTGATCGGAAGGCAGAGCACCGCCCGCGACTCCGGCAGGACACCGGCAAGTTGGCCCGGACCGGCGTTTTGCACCAGCGCGCTCACCCCGGTGCGCGCGACTTTCCCCAATACTCCACTGCCCACCGCCACACGTCGACCCAGGGTTTGCGATGTCATTCCCGCCTCGGCCTTTATCTCGATATCCTTGGTGGCATAGTCCATGATGCCGATGCCGATGTGATCGTAGTGGAAGTTCTTCTGGATCTCGCGGACGATGTCGGCCATCATCTGTTCGGCGTCTTCGCTCGAGATCGCCATTTTCGAAATGCTGTTAAGAAACGCGAGATGCCGGGCCCGGCGCTGCTCCTCGGTAAACAGGCGCGCATTCTCGATTGCGACCCCCAGTTGGCCGGCAGCGGTTTGCATAACTTCGAGGTCCCTGTCCAGGAACTGCGATTCCCGCTCCGTACTCATGGCGGCCATCACTCCCGCGGGTTTGCCACCAAGAAAAATAGGTACGCCGCAGAACGAACGGGCCGGCCGCGGAGGCACGAAATCGACTCCCAGCTTTGACCGCATCTGTTCAAGGTCGGACTCGATCAGTAGCGGCTCTCCCGTTCTGATGATGTACTCGGTCAAACCATTCGTCGCCTGGCGCGAGCGTTTGGGAAGAACGATGCCGCCCTCTATCTCCAGTTCGAAGTGAATCTCATCTTCTTCCTGAAACGCGATGTAGAAATTGCTGGTGTCGAAAATCTGGCCCAGTTCGACGTGCACCGTGCGCAACACCTCGTCCTGGTTGAGATGAGAACTGATGACCTGTCCGATCTCCGTGAGCAGCTCGTATTCCTTGGTCCGCCGCTGCGCTTCATGCATTACGACATAATTTTCCAGCGTCAGGGCGATCTGCAGCGCGAGGCCGATCAGGAGGCGCAAATTCGAAGAGCCGAACATGCGCCTTTCCGCGTGTGGAAATAGAATGACCCCGAAATTATGCTCCCGTGTCTGTAAGCTCACGGCCATTAAGTCGGTGATTCCCTCCGCGAGCAGCGTCTGCTTGCAGGCCTCGAACTTTCCTCCGGAAAGCGCCGGTAGAGGCTCTTCGAGTTCCTTGAGGTTCCTGAAGGTGGCGACTCCACCGCGCCGGTAGGCCAACTCAGCGATGTAATCGCCGGCCTGCGATTTTTGCAGCCTTTCCAGAAATTCTGCTGAGAATCCCTTTTGGACCGAGGGCACGGTGCCACGCCATTGCTGGGCGACAAAAAAAACGGCGCGGCGCGAAGGCAGGGGCGCCACTAACCTTTCCATGAAGGTTTGCAATCTCGGAACCAGGTCGGATGCCAGGAGTAAGCGTCGCGGGTCGACGCCTAAGGTGGAGAATTCTAACGCATTGTCCTGGACCGCATTGCGCTCGTTTTCAAACAGCACCATGACCATGGCAATGGCCAGCAGCATTTGTGGAATCGGCCCCAGGAAGCCCCCCAGCTGGCCAACAAAATCCAGGAAGGGTTGACGAAGCTGCCCGGCGCCCATCAACGCTGCCCACAATGCCAATGAAAACGCGAGCGTGCGGAAGGCCACGGAATTCCTGCGATAGGCGTAACGGTAAAAATGGAACGAGCAATAGAACAGCGTTGCGGCGAGCCCGATTTCGAGCTGCAAATAGATTGGCGGAGGAACCGCTCTCTGGCTGAATACACCGCTTGCCATGTGTGCCCGCAAGCTCACATACGCCAGCAGTACCCCGGTCACGGTCAGCGCGACGTCATACCATTTCAGCTGAAACGGTTCTTTCATCAGCCGGGTCGACACGAAGACGCAAATTGCCATTCCCACCAACAGCAACGAGCTCAGCAAAGAGAGGAGTGCGGAAGGGCCCTGAAAATATTCCACCGCCTTGAGCGCGTAGTGCAGCGTATATGCGGCCCAGGCCAGTTGCCATGCGCGAAAGTAGGTATGACGGTTCTGTTCGTAGAGATAGGTGAAGACAAGAAGCACCAGCAGGGCTACCGCCCCGGGAATCAGCACCAGACCTGTGGCGACGCTATTCATTGGTTAAGCGTTCCCCGATTAATGTGTCCTTTTAGGCCCGTAATTGCGGCCCAGTTAGAACTGTCTTTGGCTTAATGCTTGGCCTAATCCTGTCACACCGGACAGATCGAAACAATAGGTGTCTTCCGGCATGTTCCGCCCTGGGCACGGCGTTTCCAAAAGTATCTTCTTATGAGATGCGATGCCGCTAGAGCGTTATTCGCGGGGAAGTGTTACCTTCGTAACCCATTGGTAACCCGCCTTCATTCCTCGTAGAGACCCGGTTTTGTCTCATCTCCGCGGTGCCTCGCCGCTGGAGACGGGGCCCCTCTAGAGGAGCTAGAGGCCGGGCCCCGCTCCCGCTATACTCAAAAGTTATGCTTCGCGTTCGATTCGCGCCGTCTCCCACCGGTTTTCTGCACGTTGGCAGTGCCCGCACCTTCATCTTCAACTGGCTCTTCGCCCGTCGCAACGGAGGAACCGTGGTCCTGCGACTGGACGACACCGATGTCGAACGCAATACCGACGCTTCCGTCAGCTCTATCTTCGAGGGTCTGCGCTGGCTCGATCTCGGCTGGGACGAGGAATACAAGCAATCCGAGCGCCTGGCCCTGCACCGCCAGATCGCCGACGCCATCTTTCAGAAGGGTCTGGCATACCGCGACTTCACCCCCGCCCATTCCGGGGATAGCGAAAAATCTGGCGCCAATCAGACCTGGCTCTTCAACCCCGGTATGCGCGAACTTTCCCGCGCGGAGAGCGACCGCCGAGCTGCGTCGGGAGAGTCCTTCGCCCTGCGCTTCCGTGTTCCACGGGGAACAGGTGAACAAGTCCGCTTCACGGACGCGGTCTATGGCGAGCAAGTCAAGGCCGCCGCCGACGTTGAAGACTTCGCGCTTCTCCGTTCGGACGGTATGCCGACCTATCACCTCGCGTCCTGTGCCGACGACATCGACCTCCGTATCACCCACGTCATCCGCGGCCAGGACCATCTCTCGAACACCTACAAGCACGCGCTGATTTTCGAAGGCGCGGGCGCCAAACCACCACAGTTTGCGCATCTTCCACTGCTCGTCGCGCCCGACGGATCGAAGCTCTCCAAGCGCCGCCACGGTCCCGTGGTGAGCGTGACCACCTATCGCGACGCCGGATTCCTCCCAGAAGCCTTCATCAACTTTCTCTGCCTGCTGGG
>DATFVD010000098.1:0-10547 GCA_035260505.1 Terriglobales bacterium | reverse complement strand
ATCAATCGATTCTGCTCGTCCGGCTTGCAGGCGATTGCCATGGCGGCGGAGCGCATCATGTCCGGCGGCGCCGAAGTGATAGTGGCGGGCGGGACGGAATCGATGTCGATGATCCCGATGGGCGGGAATAAGATTTCGCCGAATCCCTGGCTGGT
The DNA here is from genome assembly GCA_035260505.1 of Terriglobales bacterium. Lineage (GTDB taxonomy): Bacteria > Acidobacteriota > Terriglobia > Terriglobales > Acidobacteriaceae > Acidiflorens. The sequence goes on along the minus strand of DATFVD010000098.1, from coordinate 10,392 downwards.
GGATCATTACCCGGACGCTTATCTTTCGATGGGGCTGACGGCGGAGCGACTGGCATCGCGTTTCGGCATCACGCGCGAGCAGTGCGATGCGTTTTCATTGCGCAGCCATCAGAAGGCGCTGGCGGCGATTGCCGCGGGCAAGTTCGAGGATGAGACGGTCGCTGTGCCGGTTAGCTTTACTACTCCGAATGGATCGAAACCGAAGAAGACTGAAATTTCTTTCAAAGTGGACGAGGGGCCGCGCGCCGACACGTCGATTGAGGCTCTAGGAGCACTCAAGGCGGCGTTCCACGTGAAGGGTGTAACCACGGCGGGAAATTCGTCGCAGATGTCGGATGGCGCGGCGGCGGCCGTAGTAATGTCGGCCGAGCGCGCGAAGGCTCTGGGCATTGCTCCACTTGCGCGCTACGTCGCATTCGCCACCGCCGGATACAAGCCGGAAGAGATGGGCCTGGGGCCGGTGTTTGCGATCCCGAAAGCGCTCAAGCTGGCCGGGTTAAAGCTCTCAGACATCGATGTAATCGAACTGAACGAGGCGTTTGCGGCGCAGTCGCTGGCAGTGATCCAGGAAGCCGGGCTTGACCCTGAGCGCGTGAATCCCAATGGCGGGGCGATTGCTTTGGGGCATCCCCTCGGATGCACTGGGGCTAAGCTTACGGCTAGCGTGATTCGTGAATTGAAGCGGCGCAACGGACGCTATGGCATGGTGACCATGTGCGTGGGCGGCGGGATGGGCGCTGCAGGAATTTTTGAAAGGCTTTAACCACCGGGGGCACAGAGGGCACAGGGGTAGGGCCGCAGGGGAGACTTTCTAAGACATAGTCTAGATACCGGCAAAGATGAAATAATCCCTCTGTGTTTCCCCGTGTTCCTCTGTGTCCCCTGTGGTTGAAAGGTTTTGACTATGGCGACGACTGCAATCCCGAAGACCAAGATTCTCGGCGGCAGCTTCCTGCTCGAAGAGCGGCAGACTGCCGATGTATTCACCCCGGAAGATTTTTCCGAGCAGCACCAGATGATCGGGCAGACGGCCGAAGAATTTGCCGTCAACGAAATTCTGCCCCAGGCCGAGAAGATCGAGCATAAGGATTACGCGATTTCCCGCGATCTGCTGAAAAAGGCCGGCGACCTCGGCCTCAGCGGCGTCGAGATTCCCGAGGCCTACGGCGGTCTCGAGATGGACAAAGTCACTGCCGCCATCATCGCCGATCACATCGCCAAGTACGCCGGTTTTGCCACCACATGGGGCGCGCACAGCGGCATTGGAATGTTGCCCATCGTTTACTTCGGCACCGAAGAGCAGAAGAAAAAATACTTGCCGCGACTGGCAGCGGGAGAAATCGTTGGCGCGTACGCGCTGTCGGAAGCGACGTCTGGCTCCGACGCGCTCAATTGCCGCGCCCGCGCCGTGCTTTCGCCGGACGGCAAACATTACATCTTGAACGGCGAGAAAATGTGGATCACCAACGCCGGTTTTGCCGACCTGTTTACGGTATTCGCGAAAATTGACGGCGAAAAGTTTTCCGCGTTCCTTGTAGAAAAGACTTTTCCAGGAATTTCCCATGGCGCCGAAGAGCACAAGATGGGCATTCGCGGATCCTCAACTTGCCCGATCATCTTGAACGACTGCAAGGTGCCCGTCGAAAATCTGCTCGGCGAGATTGGCAAGGGGCATATCATCGCCTTCAACATCCTGAACATTGGGCGCTTCAAACTGGGCGCGATGTGTGTGGGCGGGGCGCGGGTTTCGCTCGAAAGTGCTGTCGCGTATGCCAAGCAGCGCAAGGCGTTTGGCAAGACGATCGGCGATTTCGGACTGGTGCGGGAAAAAATTGCGAACATGGCAACGCTGATCTATGTCGGCGAGTCGCTGGTGTATCGCACCGTCGGGATGATGGACACGCTGCTCTCGGAAATCGATCCCGCGAGCTCGGACGCGGCCGCTGTAGCAAAAGACCGGCGCAAGGCGATCGAGGAATACGCGGTCGAGTGTTCGATCCTTAAAGTGTGGGGATCGGAGATGATCGACTACGTGGTCGACGAGACGATGCAGATCTTTGCCGGCTACGGCTTCGTGGAAGAATATCCGGCTGAACGGGCCTACCGCGATGCTCGCATCAATCGAATCTTCGAAGGCACGAACGAAATCAACCGGCTGATCATCACGGGATTCCTGCTGAAGCGAGCGATGAGTGGGCAGTTGCCGCTGATGCCGGCGATCAAGAAATTGATGGACGAAGTGCTAAGCGGGCCGTCTGCCGGCGAGGAGATTGAGGGGCCGCTGGCGCTATCCGAAGAGCGCAAACTGGTCGCGCAGGCGAAGAAGCTGGGCCTGTTCGTCGCCGGAGCGGCCACGCAGAAATACATGCAGGCAATCCAGGAGCAGCAGGAAGTGATGGGTGCAATCGCCGATATGACGATTGAGATTTATGCCATGGAATCGGCTGTGCTGCGTGCGCAGAAAATGGTGGAACAAAAAGGCGAAGCGTCGGCGGCGCTGCCCATTGCGATGACGCGCGTGTATCTGACGCAAGGGCTGGAAAAGGTCGAGGCGGCGGCCAAAAAAGTCATCGCCGACGTGGCCGAAGGTGACATGCTGCGGACGCAATTGGCGGTCCTGCGTCGGCTGTCCAAACACGAACCGTTCAACACCATTGCGTTGCGCCAGCAGATTGCGCAGAAGACGATTGAGGCGGGGAAGTACCGGCTGGCATAGTTACACAACACAACACTTATGTTCGCTGGCACAAGTGGGGCGTGTGACAACTTTATGCTGTGCGGGAGAAGCGCAAACCGGATAAATGCTCAAATGTTGCTGATTCGAACGCCATTTACTCGAACCAGCCGCTCCGGTAAGCCAGCCACCAGGAGAAGTATCCGATCGGGATCGTCGCGCCCAGAGCCCACCAGATGGGCAGAACGAAATCTGCGGCGATGCCGAGCACGCTGAACGAGAGCCAGAAGATCTTGCGCTCCATACTCTGGATTGTAGGTCTTTTGCGCTACACATGATCTCGATTTGGACCCTGCGGAAAAACTTCGGTTTAGCATCGAATCAGCAATCAGCCCTTAGCGTTCAGCATCAGCTAATTCGGGGCCACTGGGTTGGCGGAATGCTGAATGCTGAGGGCTGGTTCTATTCAGGCTTTGGGCTTCAGTTCTTCCATCACGCTTTGAATTAACTCTTTGGCGTCGGTAAGATTTTTCATGATGAGCTGTACATCCATGACCGGCTTGCCCGGCCAGCGTTGGCTCTGGCAGTAGACGCCGTGCTGCCCGACGAGGGCCATCGCGTCCGTGACCAGGTCCATAGTGACGGCGAGCCGTCCGCGAGGCACGCCCATGCGAAGCTCGAAGTGCTCGAGCTCTTCCTGCTTTTCGTTAAAAACGGCCATGGGTAAAATTGTAACGGGGATGTGGGTATAATTCTTGACGAATAGCAATCAGCAGTCAGCAATCAGCAGTCAGCTAATTCAGGACCAAGGGTGGTTTAGCAGAGTGCTGAGTGCTGACTGCTGAACGCTTTCCGGAGGAACAAAGTCATGAAGAAGTTTGCCTTAATCGCAGTGTCGATATTCGCAATCGCAACTCTCGCGTCGGCACAAATGAACATGTCGCAAGACAAACCGGCGCAGGACAAATCCAAAAGGCCCAGTCCGCCGGCCAGTGCAGAGTGCAAGTTTTCCGACGGTAAAACGGTCAAGGTGGATTATTCCAGTCCACGTGCGAAAGGACGGAAGATTTTTGGCGTGGCGAGCGAGAAGGCATTGGTGCCGTACGGAGAGATCTGGCGCACCGGCGCGAATGACGCGACCACCTTCGTCACCGATACGAATGTGGCGGTGGGGGGCAAGGGCGTGCCGGCGGGCAGCTATACCATCTTTACGATTCCGAATGCCGACAAGTGGACCCTGATCGTCAATAAGAAGACCGCGGAGTGGGGCATTCCGTACAAATACGAAGCCGACGAGTTGGCGCGGGTTGACATGCAGGTCGCCAAAACCGAGGCGCCGGTGGAGAACTTCACCATCGCCTTCGATTCGGCGGGCAGCAAATGCACGCTGCGCATGGAGTGGGAAAACACCCGCGCCATCGTCGAGATTACAAAGTAACCGCGGGATGCCCCAGGCTGGTGGAGCGCCGGGCGTCCCCGCCCGACAGGACGGGCGAGACGCCCGTCCCTCCACTTTCGGATCGTACGCCATGCCCGGCGTTATACTGGAACCCGATGCGGCCGATGCTGCGCTTTCTTTGGAACTCCACTCGGGGCCACCGGATTGCTCCGTGGCGCAGTCCCTATCTTTTATGGCGCATCGAGACTTTCACCGGTGTCAAAATGACCCAGATTGGATTCCTGGAATTCTGGGAATTCTTATGGACGGAACGAACCAGCCTGTGGCGGTTCCTGAAGTGGACAGCGGAGATGGATCGCTATATACATTCCAAGAACAGTACTTAGCAATTAGCAAACGCAAAAACCGGGAACGCGTTGCCCTTGAGCTAAGTGCTGAGTGCTGACTGCTGACGGCTGAATGCTGCCTCACCGCCCTTCCATCACCACATTGACTTCGCTTCCTTTGCCCGCGCCCAGCAGTTGGTAGGCGGAACCCCGGTTGGTTGCGACTTCCAGAAAACCCATGCTGCCCAGGATTCCGAAAACTTCACCGGGTCCGCCTTCCGCGTAGTTTGTGCACATTCGAGTCGCCTGTGCCTTGTTTCCAATGGCAATCTTGAAGGCGGGTGGCGGGGCCTCAAAAAGTTGCGGCGCATCCTGCGGCGTGATGTTGGTGATGAGATTGCCAAAACGATCGACTTTCAGGACCACGCCTCGCAACGTGCGTTCGTCCACCGGCTTGGGGCGAGGCGCCCCAAAGCGCACATAATCGGTGATCTCTTCGCCGAAGTTATCGGCCTCGAGTCCCTTCGCGAGATAGGCCGCGATTGGCGAGAAGATATCGCGCGCGTGAAAGGTATTGCTCCGTGGCTGCAGAAAATAATGCTCGGCGGTAACGTGGCGGACGGAGAGCCGCTCTTCGCGATCATAGATCAAAGAAAGCACGCCGTTGTCGGGAGCCACAAACAGGTGGCGTTCGCCGGTCAGAATTATGGGACGCCGCGCTGTCCCAACTCCCGGATCGACGATCACCATGTGCACGGTGCCAGAAGGGAAGTAGGAGTAGGCCTGCGAAATGGTCAGCGCGCCGTCCAGAATGTCGAAGGGCTGCACCGCATGGCTGATGTCGATGATCTGCGCCTCGGGAGCGATTCCCAGAATGACACCTTTCATGGCGCCGATAAAATGATCGTTGAGTCCGAAGTCGGTAGTGAGAGTGATGATCGCCGTGCGTGCCAATCTGTTACCTCGTGGAACCTGGAGATTTCAGGAACTCACGCAGTATCAGGTGTCGCATGACGGCACGTCAAGGAAGCACTCAGCCGTCAGCACTCAGCAGTCAGCACTCAGCACTCAGCCAATTCGGGCTTTGGGTAGGGTAGTACCGCTTTGCAGACTGTGGAAGAAGTCGATACGCAGCTTCACTGCTCATCGTGAGATGGGTTTTAGGTTTCGCTGAATGCTGAATGCTGAATGCTGCCTAGTCTACCTGCACGTCGCCGGAGCCGGTATGAACGGAAACCGTGGGACCGCCGCCGCGTACTTTGCCAACCACACTCTTCCTCGACTCCTGGATGCGGCCCTGGACGGTCGTAGTCACCGGATGGCCCAGCGTTACGGTTCCTGAATTCGAGGAGATGTCGACGTCAAAAGCGGCGTCGGATGGCACACGCAGGGTTACGTTTCCCGAGCCGGTACGAACGTTCCACATGTTCTTCGGCATGCCGTTGCCGTGAATGTCGCCGCTGCCCGCCTCGGCATGAAATCCACCATTGATGCCGTTTGCCGTGATGTTGCCCGATCCGGTGCGGATGTCCACATCGCCCGCACCTCTCTCCTCGATTTCGATGTCACCGCTGCCCGCTTTGATCTTCGCCGGACCAGAAAGCTCGTGCCCCCGGACGTTTCCCGAACCCGTCTGGAAGCGCAGTTCACCCGTAAGGCGCGCCAGTCGCAAGTCGCCCGACCCACTCTCGAGATCAATATTGCCCTTAAGGCCCTCGACATTTTGATCGCCGCTGCCGGTATGGGCGCGAATCGCGGTATTCTCCGGGACCGTAATTTCATAGTCGATTGAAATATTGTTAAGGTTCACGTAGTCGATCCGGATGTTGTTGCCGTTCTGCCGAATCGGAGGATTGCTCTGTAACTCCTGCACCTCTTGCTTGCGATCTCCTCCGAACCAGGAATTCCCCGAGTGGATCCTGGCATGAATCGAGACCGTGCCTGCAGCACCGTTCCGGACGGTGATATCGCCGGAGCGAGTAAGCACCTCAAGGTCGACGGGGCCATTCACTTGGAATGTACGGTCGAAGGTTCCGATCTCAGAGGCGAAGCCGGCCAGCGAGCTGGCGAGAACAAAGGCCAGTGTGCGGATGGCTCGATGACGAATTAGAAAAGTGTTCATAGCAGTTCGACTCCATAGAAGATCTCAGGTCTAAGGTGTATCAGGTTGCGGGTTTTCCTAACACCTGACACCTGACACCTGTCACCTGTCCTACTGCAGCACCACCTGGTCGCCTTCCTTCAGACCTTGCAGCAACTCAGTCTTTGCGCCATTCGAGATGCCTATATTGACGGCAATTTTCTTCTTGCCTTCCTTGGCTTTCGGATCGGGTATTTCGACCGATGCCTTCTTATCCTTGTCGTAAACGATCGAGCCTTCCGGGATCTGAAGCACGCCCTTGTGCTCTTCAAGAATGATCTCGGCGTTGGCCGTCATCATCGCCTTGAGGACGCCCTCGGGATTGTTGATCGAGACCCGCACCTCGAAAGTCGTGACGTTGTCCTTTTCGACGCCCATGGGAGAAATCTTCGTCACCTTGCCGGTGAAAGTCTTGTCCTTGAACGACTCGACTTTGATCCGGGCAGGTTGTCCCAGATAAACCTTGCCAATATCGCTCTCGTCCACCTTACCCTTGACGTAAACTTCGCTGGTGTCGCCCATCGTCATTACCAGCGTGGCCGACGAACCGAGCACCAGGATCGAGCTGACCGCATCGCCAATTTCCACATCGCGCGAAAGAACGATACCGTCAATCGGAGACTCAATCGTCGTGTAGCCCAGCTGTTCTTCCAATTGCTTCAGGTTGGCGCGATCCTGTGCCACCTGCCCCTGGGCCTGACCAATCTTGGCCTGCAAAACCTGCAACTGCGCCTTGGATACATTCTGCTTGTTCAGTGACATCTCGTAATTTTTCTGCGCGTCGTCAAGCGCGGAAGCGGAAACCACACCTTCCTTCGCCATACCTTGAGCGCGGACATACGCGCGTTTCAGCAGTGGCACATCGGGCCCCTCGGCATCGACCTTGGCGCGTTCCAGGTCGGCATGCGTGCCGTTCAAGCTGGCGCTTGAGGCCTCCAACTGTGCCTGCGCCTGCGCCACACGAGCCTGAATCTCTTCCTTATCGAGTTCGGCGAGCACCTGGCCCTTCTTCACCTTGTCGCCGTATTCAACGTAAAGCTTCTTCACAATGCCGCTCGCCTTGGACTTGATCTCGACCTTGGTGATGGGCTCGATCTTGCCGGTCGCCACCACGCTTTTCGCAAGGTCTCCCTTCTCGACCTTGGCAAGCTTCGAGGGGTCGATCTTGGTGCCGCTGCTGGATGCGATCAGCGCTCCGGCAACGACCAGAATCACAAGGGCTGCTCCTATCGAGCTCCAGATAATGATTCGCTTACGCCGCTTTTTCTTGCCATTACCGTTACCTTCCACGACCGCCTCCTGCTTGATCTCAAATCTTAGAACCGGCATTCATCTGTTGTTACGGGAGGAACCTGGGAATAGTTCCTCAAAAATTCTTGACCTGTCCACACGCACTTAGACCGCTGGGCACCTAAAAAGAAAGCGATCAGTTTCGGATATCAAATTAAGGGTTCATTTCGATTGTACCGCCCCGCGAGCTCCCAAAGCCCGGGATTGTGCGCCAGGAATACTCATTCCTCAAACGATTATTCCTTTGGAATGTTAGAATTAGAGTTCCATGATTGCATCCGTGCTGCTGCGGGTGTTCGTTGTACTGCTCTTGGTGGCGGTCAATGCCTTCTTCGCCGCAGCCGAGTTCGCGCTGGTCAGCGTCCGCGAAACCCGCATTCAACAGCTGATCGAAGCCCACCGCGTAGGCGCCCGCACAGTCCTCAAACTACACCAGCAACTGAGCCGCGTTGTGAACGGCGTGCAGTTGGGAATCACCATCACCAGCCTGTCCCTGGGTTGGCTGGGCGAGCCGGTTCTGGCCCGATTGTTCGAGGGCTGGATCGGAAGCGTGCCGCATGCGGCGATCTATGCCCACACCGTAGCTGTAGCGCTCGCCTTTGTGCTGATCACCAGCCTGCATGTGATCCTGGGCGAACTGGTTCCCAAGTCGCTCGCGTTGCAACGGGCCGAGCGGGTCGCACTAGCGGTCGCCGCGCCTATGGACGTGTTCCTGACCCTCACCGGCCCCCTGACGATTGGCATGAGCAGCGCGGCTGGTTTTGTCCTCCGTGCCTTCGGGACGCACGACGTCAGGCACGGTTCGGTGCATTCTCCCGACGAACTGAAGCTGATCATTGCCGCGGCGCGCACCTCCGGACAGCTGTCCTCCGGCCAGGAAGAGATACTGCTGAATGCGCTCGAACTGGACAACATTACCGCGCGTCAAGTAATGGTGCCGCGCACCAGAATTTTTTCCTTGCCGTCCGACCTGAACTTGGACGAAGCCTTGTCGCGCGTGGTAGACGAACAACACTCGCGCGTCCCCGTGTATGATCCCCAGCGCGGTCCTGAACATATTGTGGGCGTGCTGTACGCCAAGGACTTGATGCGCTGGACGCGGCTGCGCCTCCTCAACGCCGCTTCGCCCGCTGCGCTGCGCATTTCCCAGATGAAGATCGGGCAGGTCATGCACGACGTGCTGGTTGTCCCCGAAACCAAGACATTGCTCGACCTGCTCGGTGAATTCCAGCAGCGCAAGCGGCACCTGGCCGTGGTGGTCGACGAATTCGGATCCACTGCGGGAGTAATCAGCGTGGAAGATGTGCTGGAGCAACTGGTCGGCGAACTGGAAGACGAATTCGATGTTGCGTCAATGCAGCCCGCGGTTACCGACGCGAATGCGCCTCTCGTCCTCGACGGAGCGGTCAACATTCGCGACCTCGAAACTCAGTACGATGTGAAACTTCCACAGGACGAAGGCTTCGAGACTCTGGCCGGCTTTATACTCTCGCGGTTGCAGAAGATGCCCGAAGGGGGCGAGGAACTCGACTATAAGGAGCGCCGATTTGTAGTAGAAAAGATGGACGGCCATCGTATAGCGACCGTCAGGATCGAGCCCATGCCCACAGTCGCGGCAACTCCGGCGCCAGCGGCCCCGGAGTCGCCAGCGTCGGTGCAGCGAGCCGGAGACTAGCAACGCATTCCTGTAGAGACGGGGCTTGCCCCGTCTGACGTGCGGCGAAAAACTAGATGTTTGAAGTTGCTTTTGGGTGGCGCAGCGTTTCAGCGCTGCGGTAATTACATCATTGTGAATGCGGCTTTAGCCGCTGAGGTCACGTGATACCTTCTTAAATTCCCCATGCCGCGCTACATAATCTCCCGCCTCCTCTACACTCTGCCAGTCATCTGGCTGGTCGTCTCCACCGTCTTCCTGTTAATCCACTTCGTTCCCGGAGACCCCATTCAGCAAATGCTGGGAGAAGGCGCAGCCGCCGGCGACATCCAGGCCGCGCGTCACGCCTACGGACTCGATGTCCCACTAGGCGAGCAATACCTGAATTACTGGCGCGGAGTCCTGCACGGAGACTTAGGCAAATCCCTCCGCTTCAACCAGGGAGTTACAACCCTGATAGCCAAGCGCTATCCCTTCACCTTGCAGTTAACCCTGGCATCATTATTCGTAGCGATAGTCCTGGCCATCCCCGCCGGAGTCCGCTCAGCCCAGCGCCGCAATCAATGGGACGACCGCGCCCTAAGCGTAGTCAGCCTGTTCGGCCTGTCGTTTCCAAACTTCGCGCTAGGCCCGGTGCTGATCCTGTTCTTCGCCGTCAAGCTGGGATGGCTCCCCGTCTCCGGCTCCGGCACCTTCGCCCATCTAGTCCTTCCCGCAATCACCATGGGAGGAGCGCTAGCCGCGATCCTGACCCGCATGGTGCGAACCTCGATGCTGGAGGAGTTAGGCCAGGACTACATTCGCACCGCCCGCGCAAAAGGCCTGCCCGAGCGCACGGTCGTCTATCGTCACGCGCTGCGCAACGCCATGATTCCAATCCTGACCGTCTTAGGCCTGCAATTCGGCGCG
>DATFVD010000097.1:0-3591 GCA_035260505.1 Terriglobales bacterium | reverse complement strand
CGCTCACGCATCCGTGAGCGCGGTGAGCATTTGCGAAGCCGCTTGCCGTACATGGCCAAGGCTCTCGGTAAGGAGCTGGGCATCTCCGTTCCACAACTGGATGTAGTCGCATGCGGCCGAACCGGTTTCAAGCCCGATTGCGTGGCAAACAACGAACGCCGCAGCTTCCGCTTCAGTTTCGCGGATTCGGCGTGACGTGCTGCCGCGGCGATCGCCCCGGTGCAAGAGTTCATGCGCGAGTTCGTGCGCAAGCGTTGAAAACTCTTCCGCCGGCAACTGGCCGGGAAGCAGCGTGATGCGGCCGCCACTGGAGGTGCCGCGCGCGGGCGCGATGTCGGATGAGTATTGGACGGAAATTCCCTGCGCATGCGCGAAGGTGCGAAGACGCTCGTGGTACTCGCGCGGGTCACCCTGAACGATTCCGATTTGCGGCAATTCCTTGCCATCGGTCTGGCTGACATCGAACACGTAGGCAGCCCGGAAACCTGCGATTGAGGTCGACTCTTCGCGTTGCTCGTCGTTCTCCGCCTCACGGCGAACGATGGGAGCGAGAATCAGGATGCCTTTCTCGCCCTTCTTCACGAAACGGCCAAGCTGGTTCCACGTGCGAAAGCCGGCGACATAGCTGGCCTCGGGCTTCTGCGACGCGATCAGCAGTACGTTGTGCAGGCTGTAGCGGTGAAAGCGTCCGATAGCTTTGAGATAACCGGTCAGCGCTTCACTGCGGCCCGCTTTGAGCGCAGCGATTAGCTGGTCAGCGGCTTTGTCCGTGATTTCTTTGATTTGTTCTGATTTCATGTTCCGTTCTCCTGTGCGGGGATTTGGTTCCCTCATCCGAAGCAGGGGAACCAAAGGACCGCGTTACCAGGAGAACGGAAGGTGCTTGGTACAAGCCGGAGCGGACGGCAACCGGCGTGACACGGTCTTTCGAGTGGCGCGCCGGTGTGCCAGCGGAGGCGGCATCACTGGCGATAGCGACCTCAGCAAAGAATTATCGTAGGAGCTTGGTGAGAGTTGCCGCCAGGCGCAGGCTTTGCTTGGCTCTTGGAAACAAACTGTGATCTGGGGATATGAATGAAGGCCGAGGAGAACGAGCACGAAAACTGCGTAGTAATCCCCTTGGTTGTGGTGCCCTAACTGAGTCCAGCTGCCATTTGCTGGATTCTGGCGCGAAGAATCGGCACACGCCCTTGGCTGCTGACGTCGGGCAGCAGGTAGCCGGTAGCCGGTAGCCGGTAGCCGGGCAGAGCATCGAGGAACGCCGGAGTTTCGAGGAGCGCGCGGAACTGCTAGGCAAGGTAGGAGCGCAGCGCGGGGGTGTCCGCGATTTCCTGAACGATTGCCTCGCGGCCACCAATCACGTTCAGGAGATCTGCCGGTTCGATTTCGCGGACGAGTATCAGGTTCCCCGGTTGGTGCGGGGCCAGTCGATGCGCCAGCGTCGGCGAGCGACAGGCGCCCAGACTAATTGCTTTGGAGGAGTACCCCTCGCACTGTGGTACAGCGCGGCGGTGCGCTCGTAGAATCCGCGGGTGTGCCAGGAATCGGGAAACCCGAATCGCTGAAAGTCGAGGTGATGGCAGAACTCATGGCAGAGGGTGCTCAGGAACGTTCCGAACGACGTGATGTCCTTGCGAACCGCTGTTCTCATCCAGACGCGGACGAGCATGGTATCAGGGTGGTAGTCGCCGAAAAGTTCCGTCGTCGAGTATTCCCGGACGCGCAGGGGCCTGGCTGCAAGCACGCGGACGCTGCACCTGGGAACCTGGTAAAAGTCTGAGACAGTTCTGAGAAACTCCTCGCAGCCCCCGCGAACGTCTTGCATCGCAGCGGTTTTCATCGCGGGTTCGATGCAGCCAGCAATTCTCGAAAATCTGCCATCGGCTGGCAACGGCAGGGTCTTGAGTCGATCGCTCTCAACAAACAGTCTAAGGTTTCTTTTGCGGGGAGGAGCGTCGGTCAGCATTCACCCTCATTCTGCGCCAACTTGAAGCGGTATGCGTGATCACCGTGCGAGAGGATTGGACAGAGGAACCGGCGGTTCAGGACAGGTTTTCAGCAGGAACCATTCATCGCGGTCTCCTCGAGAGAACAGGAAATCCACACGTAGCCTCGTTGACCGATGCGGAATACCAAGGTCTTTTGGAGATCGTTGATGACTATCTCCGAAATGACGACGCCGAGAAGCTCCCGGGACTATAGGTCATCCAACCTCGAATACGCTGTTGTCTCTGACGTTGCCACCTTTCACATCGTTATAAATGACAAGCACCGTTGTGTCGGCTGCGACCACGACTCATGGAACTCTATGGTGTATCTGCTCGGATTCCTGCCTTCCGGGTCACTTCTTGCATGGCGTCAAACGCCTTGGTAAAGAAAGCAACCTGATTGCTTAATCTGAGAGGCCTGCATAGGCGGTCTCTGTTTTCGCTCGCCGCTGTAAGGTCCGATGACCATGTTCTACATGCAGCGCGTCTAAGAACCCAGGTGTTTTCCAATGCGAGAGCCTTCGGTGGAGGCGGACTCACCACCCCGGAAAACTGGGACTCTCGCTTGTTCTATAGATAGAGGCGCGATGCGGAGGCTCATGTGAGTGACGATTCCGTACCCCTGGCGCTACCGCTGCTCCGGCTGGCCGCCGGCTCCTCGGAGGTCACGACTCTGTATCGCGAACTACGCAAGCCCCTGCTGCGCTACCTGGTCTGTCTCGGACTTACGAGCGACGAAGCGCAGGATGTGGTGCAAGATGCGTTTCTCAGCCTGCAACGGCATCTGACTTCGGATGGAGCACAGGAAAACATCCGCGGCTGGCTGTTTCGCGTTGCCCACAATCAGGCCCGGAATCGCCAGACGAGCTACCATCGGCGACTCGGTAAACCGCTCAACGGCAAAATGGATTTTCTGGCGGACGACGCGACACCGGAGCAACGAGTGCTTGAGAAAGAGAAGTTCCGGCGCCTCGCAACCGCGATTCGGTTGCTGACGGAGTCCGAACGGGAGTGCCTCCTGCTAAGGGCGGAAGGCTTGCGTTACCGTGAAATCGGAGAGGTCCTGGGAATAGCAACATCCACGGTGGGTGACACAGTGGAGCGTGCGATCAAGAAATTAGCGGAGAAATGCAATGTGTAAGGTTCAAGCGAAATTAATCGCCTGGCTCGACCGCGAGCTTTCGTCAGACGAAGCAGCGGGCGTGGAACGCCATATCGAAGGGTGCAAAGAATGTCGCAGCCGACTGGCAGCGTACGAACACGTGAGTAACACCTTCGATGTGTACTGCGATGCTGTGGTGGTGGCGAAGACACGTCGCCGGGTTCCGCGCTGGGTGCCTGTACTTGCGAGCGCTGTCGTGGCTGCGGTCGTGATGTTTCTGGCCTTCCCGCGGACTCGCATCGAGCCGCCCCCGGTTCTCATTCCGACGATTACGGCCGCTTCTGTGGCGCTCCCCGCGCCTCCTGAGCCTGAGCCTGCTCCACGCAAAACGATCCACAGGCGGCATGCGGTTGCACCCGTCCAGGTGCGAGCTGCGAAATGGCAGCCCATGGAAACCGCCGTGCAAATTGCCATTCCAGCGGAAGCGATGTTTCCACCGGG
>DATFVD010000096.1:0-2160 GCA_035260505.1 Terriglobales bacterium | reverse complement strand
ATTGAATGCTGCTATCTTCGGTGCCACCGGCTATACGGGGGAAGAGCTTGTCCGCCGGTTGGCGAAGCATCCGTTGGTAGAGATTGTGGCTCTAACTTCGCGGCAATCTGCCGGTAAGCTTGCGTCCGATATTTTTCCTTGGCTGGATCGTCGCAGTGCCGTCGGCAAGATCCAGTTTGAAACGCCGGAGATCTCCAACTTGAAAAGCAGAGGCGTCGAGGTCGTCTTTCTCGCGTTGCCGCATGGAGTGGCAGCAGAAACGGCAGCTCCGCTGTTAGAGGCTGGGATCCGAGTGATTGATTTGAGCGCTGACTTCCGGATCAAGGACCCGCAGACTTACGAACAATTCTACGGGCACAAGCACCCGGCGCCGGCTTTGTTGGCAAACTCCGTCTACGGTCTGCCTGAGCGTTATCGGCAAGCGATCCGGACCGCGAATTTGGTGGCCTGTCCCGGCTGTTATCCAACCGGGATCCTGGTACCGCTGCTCCCTTTGGTGAGCGCTGGCCAAGTCCGCCCTTCTTCAATCGTGGCCGTCAGTATGAGCGGTGTGAGCGGAGCCGGCCGTAGCCTCGATGCGCGCCTAATGTTTGTGGAATGCAACGAAAGTGTGCGGGCTTATGGGCTGCCTGCGCACCGGCATCTTGCGGAGATCGAACAAGAAATTTCTGTCGCAGCGGGTGAACGGGTCCAGATCCAGTTCGCACCGCATTTGGTGCCGATCAATCGCGGGATCGCAACCACGATTCACGTTGACCCTTCCGCTCGGACTACCGAAGAACAGATCGCAGCGACGTTGACTGCGGCGTACGGCGAAGAACCTTTTATTCGTCTGGTGCCAGCTCCGAATTTCCCAGATGTGAAGAATGTCGCGTTCACCAATGCCATCGAGGTGAGCTGGCGCGTAGATCCGCGGACAGGGAAAGTAATTTTGATGTCAGCTGAAGATAACCTCGTCAAAGGCGCCGCCGGTCAAGCGATCCAGTGCTTAAATGTAATGCAGGGCTGGGACGAGGGGATTGGGTTGAATTAGGAAAGAGGAGAGTACTTCCAGGGATCTGGAGGTTGGGGCGAGGCCGCCCAGGAATGGTAGGGCGAAAACCTGCGCTGGGCGATAGCGATCGCCCTCGGCGCGCCGAGACCCGCCGCCGCTTCGCTTTGGCGCGGCTCTGTTGACGTCGTAACCAGCCTTGAAATTGGCCGCGACGTAGGATTTCGGCGAGCTCAGTCGAGTCGCTCTGCGAAGTCGGGTTCTCGCCCTACCGGCGCTCCGCTCTATAAAAAAACATCAGATTATTGTCTTCGATCCTTAGCCTGCTCTGAGGTATTGGAGAGAGTTCACAGAGATGGCCTTTGCTTTTACTGAGATCAACGGGGGTGTTACGGCGCCCAAAGGATTCCGAGCTTCAGCGGTGCGGTGCGGTATTAAAGGTGAAAAGAAACCGGGCCCTGACCTTGCTCTTATTGTTTCTGATAGCCCGGCCATAGCAGCCGCCACGTTTACCACTAACCGGATTAAGGCTGCGCCGGTCCGGGTTTCGGCAAATCACATGCGCTCAGCCGAAATTCGAGCCGTAGTCGTGAATAGCGGGAATGCGAATGCCTGTACCGGAGCAACCGGGATCCAAAGTGCTAAACGGATGGCAAAGGCGGTCGGCCAAAATGGGCATTGGCCGGAACGCCATACTTTAGTTTGTTCAACCGGCCGTATCGGCCGGCAATTGCCAATCGAAAAGATTGAGCTGGCCATTCAGGAGCTGATCGCCGGGCTGGATAGCCAATCGGGCTCGGTGTTTGCTCGAGCCATCATGACTAGTGACACTTTTCACAAAGAGATCGCGATCGAATTTCCGGTACGTGGGCAGAGTATTCGAATCGGCGGCGCAGCCAAAGGGGCGGGAATGATCGACCCAAATATGGCTACTATGCTCTGTTTCGTTACAACCGATGCGATGCTGGAGAAGCGGGACTTGCAGCGCCTCTTTTTGCAGAGCGTCGAACAATCCTTCAACTGCATTACCGTCGACGGAGACATGAGCACCAACGACACCGCCATCTGTCTAGCCAATGGCCAGGCGGGCGTTCCAGCCCTCTCACCTGAAGATCAAAGCTATCAGACTTTCAGCGAGGGCCTGAACTTTGTAACTCGGAATCTTGCCA
>DATFVD010000095.1:0-2186 GCA_035260505.1 Terriglobales bacterium | reverse complement strand
ATGGATTCGCGGTGATATACGGGCTGGCAGAACGGAAGAGCAGAGAAAGAAGTTGATGCTTCATATTGTCAGAGATGTGAGCCAAATTGCCGGCGTCAACGAGGACTCGATCTGGGTCTATCTTTGCAACCTCGAACCAACTGATATGGTCGAATACGGTCATGTTCTTCCGGCACCTGGCGACGAACAAACCTGGTTCGACAAATTACCCCAATCTCTGAAAGACTATCTCGCTGGACTTGGGACCAATAGAAAGAGCTTTACCTTGTAGGCGAAAGATTCGACGAAACGAAACCTACTTCGGCGCACATTTCTGCGGAGTTATATGGCAAGCCGGGCGCCGCAGCCTTCGGTTTTAAGGCTGCGGGTTTTGAATTTCCCTTGGCGATGCCGGAACTCAACTCCGCTCTTTCTATACCACCAATTCCCAAAACGGGACAAAATACCTCTTGACAGGAGCTAACCAAATGGTATAATATCCCATGAAATACCCGGCCAGCCACCTAACTCCTTTCCTTCCCACGTTTCCGGGAAAACCCACCTGCAAAAGAATCGAAAGCGCGAAAAATTTCGCAAGAGCGCCCGCAATCCGCTATCTACCTTTAAAATCAACACTTACAAAAGTGTGTCAAAACAAAGGACTTTAAGTCCCTCTAGAATGAACACTTATGAAAAAACCGGGGGGAGGGGGCACCAGCTTCCGGCGATTTTCGCCCCACTCGTTTACCCCGATCTTCGAGGGGCCACCCGTTTACCCCGATCTTCGAGGGGCCACGCTTCGCTTCCGCCGTCATATGCGCCTTATACATCCCGAATGGATTTACGGGATGCGCCACGCAGCGCCTCTATCCCCCGTGGCCTCAGTCGATTGCGCATACTTCCTGTCGCCACGGGGGTGTACCCCTACGAGCGGTCCATTCCTCATCAGTCCAGTCGGCGCTTATCTCCTCTCGGTGCGCTCTGTGCCTCTGTCGCAAAAACTTCCGCCTTGACTTTGACGCCCAAAAAAAGTATTGCAGCACAGCGAAACGCACGTATCACCCGCAGCTCCCTTCGCTGGAGGCTCGCTCTTGAACACCACCTGGACCCAAGTCTACGACCCCTTTGGCCACTGGTGGCTTTCCGCGCTGGTCGCCTCGCTCCCGATCATCGTTCTCTTCACTCTGTTGGCTGGCCTCCGCGTGAAGCCGCACTGGTCCGCCCTCGCCGGAGCCGCCACCGCGATCCTCGTCGCCATTCTCGTGTTCCATATGCCGGCATCGCTGGCTGGCGGCAGCTTCCTCTACGGTGTCGCCACCGGCCTGATGAATATCGTCTGGATCGTAGTCGCCGCCGTCTATCTCTACGACATCTCCGTCAGCACCGGAGACTTCGAGATCATGAAAGCCTCCGTGGGCGGCATCTCCTCGGATCGCCGTCTGCAACTCCTCCTGGTTGCCTTCTGCTTCGGCGCGTTCATCGAGGGCTGCGCGGGATTCGGTTCGCCAGTCGCCATCGCCGGCGCGTTCATGATCGGTCTGGGATTCAAACCCTTCCACGCCGCCGCGCTGAACCTAATCGCCAACACCGCGCCAGTCGCCTGGGGCGCGATCGGCACTCCGGTACACATGCTCGCCGCAGTTACATTGCTTCCCGAAGCCGATATGAATGCCATGATTGGACGCATTCTGCCCATCACCGCCATCATCGTGCCGTTCTGGCTAGTCCGCGCCATGGTTCCGTGGAAGGAAACATTCGAGGTCTTGCCGGCAATCCTTGTCGTCGGAATCTCCTTCGCCTCCATGCAGTTTTTCTGGTCCAACCACATGGACAGCAACTTGGTGGACATTACCGCCGGCCTCTTCTCCCTTCTATGCACCGTGGTCTTCCTCCTCTTCTGGAAGCCCAAGCGCATCTGGCGCTTTGCAGAAGACACCGCAGTGCCGGCTGCAGTCGGCGCTCCCGCAGCGGTCACAAGTTCAGCGCGGCCCACGTCGGCGGTGGGTTCCGCGCAGCCCGCGCTCACCTCCAGCAGTTCGTACACCACCGGCCAGATTTTCAAAGCATGGATCCCGTTCCTGATTCTTTCCGTCTTCGTCTTTCTTTGGGGCTACAAGCCGATAAAAGACTATATGAACGTGCACACCACTCCCGCCTGGCTCACTGCGGAAGGAAAGCCAAATGGAGGATGGAGCACGCCGCTGCAT
>DATFVD010000094.1:0-3603 GCA_035260505.1 Terriglobales bacterium | reverse complement strand
CCGCCTCTGCACTCAATCGCGTGGACCGCGCCGAATTCTTCGCCCGCTTCCAGGAGCAGGATGCGGTGCAGTACTTCTACGAACCTTTTCTGGAAGCCTTCGACCCCGAACTTCGCAAGGAGCTCGGCGTCTGGTACACCCCGCGCGAGATCGTGCAATACATGGTCGCCCGGACCCATGCGGTACTGCGCGAGGAACTCGGCCTGGAGGACGGCCTCGCTGACCCCAACGTTTATGTGCTCGACCCCGCGTGTGGCACCGGCGCTTACCTGGTCGAAGTGCTGAAGACGATTGCAGATACGCTCAAAGGAAAAGGAGACGACGGGCTGATCGCTGATGACGTCAAGCGTGCCGCTCGAGAACGAGTCTTTGGCTTCGAGATTTTGCAACTCGGGCTGTTATTGCAGAATCTAGGCGCGCCGCTCAAAGACGACGGGGCCGAACGCGTCGGCGTGTACCTCACCAATTCTCTTACAGGATGGGAACCACCCAAGGGGCCAAAGCAACATTTGATCTTTCCCGAGATGGAAGCGGAGCGCGACGCAGCAGACTCTGTGAAACACCATGACAAAATTCTGGTGGTCATCGGAAACCCACCATACAACGCCTTTGCGGGCGTGAGCCCCGCAGAGGAAGAGGGTTTGGTGGAGCCCTATAAAGAAGGTCTCATTTCGCACTGGAAGATCAAGAAATTCAATCTGGATGACCTGTACGTGCGCTTCTTCCGCCTGGCCGAGCGCCGCATCGCCGAGATGACCGGCAGAGGCGTTGTCTGCTACATCTCGAATTTCTCCTACCTTAGCGACCCATCATTCGTCGTAATGCGCAAGCGCTTTCTCGCCGAGTTTGACAGGCTGTGGTTTGACTGCTTGAACGGCGACAGCCGCGAGACGGGCAAATTGACACCCGAAGGTGAGCCAGACCCAAGCGTCTTCTCGACAGAAAGTAACCGCGAGGGCATTCGCGTGGGGACCGCTGTGGGTTTAATGGTTCGGCGTGCCCAGAGGCAGCAGCCACAAGTTCTGTTCAGGAATCTCTGGGGAACCACCAAACGTGCTGACCTTTTGGCCTCACTGGAAAAGGACGCGTTTGATAGCCAGTATGAGGGCGTCAAGCCCGATGAAAATGCGCGTTATTCGTTTAGACCGAGCGATGTCACAGTGCACTATAGCGAGTGGCCTCGCGCCGTGGAACTGTGCTCGGAATCCCCTAGCAACGGACTGATGGAGAAGCGACGAGGAGCTCTCATTGATATTGATCGCGCTCCTCTAGAAGTGCGCATGCGCGCATACTTCGACAAAGGACTCGACTGGCAAGGTTATGCGGCCCTAGGTCATGGGCTCTCACACATCCAGGCAAGGTTCGATCCGAGGAAGGCTCGCAAGAAGGCGCAGGCCGCAGAGAACTATTTGAGCGAAAGAGTCGTTAGGTACTCAATTCGTCCCTTCGACGTTCAGTGGTGCTACTACACCGGAGTTCGCCCCGTCTGGAACGAGCCCCGACCATCCCTGTGGGCTCAACTATGGCCGGGCAACAGCTTCCTGTTGACTCGGGTTAAGGCAGAGAAGAGCCCTGAGGGTGTGCCATTTTTCTTCTCGCCTTGTCTTTCTGACGACCACTTCCTATCGCCAGACGCAGTGGCAATCCCCATACGCGTCGTGCATTCTCCGGAGGAGGACGGACACCACGGGAGAATCAAGGCGCGAGACGACGCACCAACCGGCGCTCCGATCGCCAACCTCTCGCTGCGGACACGAGCGTACCTTGAACACCTCGGTGTGCGTGACTTGGACCGCGATCCGAAGGCAGGCTCAGCGATCTGGCTGCACACGCTGGCCATTGCCTACTCACCGCATTACCTAACCGAAAATGCTGATGGCATTCGCCGCGACTGGCCTCGCATCCCGCTGCCGGACTCCAAAGATGTCGTGCTTGCGTCCGCCAAACTGGGGGACGAACTCACCGGCTTGCTCAACACAGAGGTCGAGGCTAAAGGCATCACCACTGGAACGATCCGTCCGGAGTTAAAAGCCGTTGCCAACATCATGTCGGCTCAAAGCAAAACAATCGATCCGGCTACCGATCTCGAAATTGACGCTGGGTGGGGGCACGCAGGGAAAGATGACGCCACCATGCCTGGCAGGGGAAAGCTGGTTGAGCGCGACTACACTTCCGACGAGCGCGAGGCCATCGCCCAGGGTGCCGAAGTGCTCGGGCTTACTCCTGATCAGGCGGTCGCGCAACTCGGTGCGACCACCTGCGACGTCTTCCTGAACGAGCGGGCTTACTGGAAGAACGTGCCAAAAAATGTCTGGGAGTACTACATCGGTGGTTACCAGGTGATGAAGAAATGGCTGAGCTATCGCGAAGCTAAGCTGCTGGGTCGGTCGATCTCGTCAGACGAAGCGCGGTATGTCCAGCAGATGGCCCGCCGCATCGCCGCCATCTGCCTGCTGCAACCCCAGCTCGATGCGAACTACGCCGCCGTGAGAGTGAGTACCTACTCTTGGCCCAAGTAGGGCGGACAGCCCCCAACTCCTCCAGCCACCTGACTTTAGACTTCCACCCTTTTTCATCACAAACAGCTGTGCCACGCATCACAGACACATAACCCGCCCGTCGGCGACAATGGAGATCGACCTGTGGTGCCAGGCCGAGGTGTGTCCGTCAACCAAGACGGCCCTCGGATTTTGCCCCAGGCCCAACCGTCGCGCTGTTTGCTTCGAAAATGCCTCTAAGGAGGCGGCGCAGGCGGAGTCCGATCTTTTATAACAGATCTTTGATAACAACAGAGTGCGCCAGGAGGAACCGACCATTTTCAGAGCCTAGGGTGTCAATAGGTCATTTGGAACAAAAGCGGGCGTCGGCCGCCGCCGAAACCCCTTGGCAAAACGAGAAAATCGAGCTAAGTTATTGGTTCTTAAATACTTTACCCTAAGTCATTTAGAATCAAAGACCGGGTCGAAGATTTCCTCCTAACCCTATGATTCCAGGAGACCAGGGGGGAGGGGGGTACCAGTACCAACTGGTAAACGGGGCGGGTGGGGGCACCCGCCGCGGGCCTTCATTGTGGGAACGGCCCCTCAAGGGTAAAATGCGACTCCCGAACTCCATGGGGAGAATGCCTTGAAGCTTCACTGGGAATGTCGGACTTGTAGGGGTCCTTCGACTCCGCAAGAACTTCACTTCGTGAAGTCCCTGCTCCGCTCAGGATGACAACGTGAAATGGGGTTGCTCAAAGGTGTGGGCCAACTCGTCGCGGACGTTGCGATAAGTGGGATCCCGTGGCGGCGTCATTCCAGTCTACTGCCTTGCCGTAGGAATCTCCGCAACTGGCGGCGTCACGATGGGAGCCATTGTGGTTTCGGTGTCCGATGGCATTTGCGGCAGCGGGCCTTCCAGAGCGACGGCCAGCACCTGGTCCATGTTTTCAACGAAGTGCATTTTCATCGCGGTGCGCAAGTTTTCCGGGACCTCGGCAACATCCTTTTCGTTATCCTGCGGCAGGATTACTTCGAACAATCCGGCGCGATGGGCGGCCAGGAGTTTTTCTTTCAATCCGCCGATGGGAAGGACCTTGCCGCGCAGCGTGATTTCGCCGGT
>DATFVD010000093.1:0-4050 GCA_035260505.1 Terriglobales bacterium | reverse complement strand
GTTTACATCCAGTTTGTGCGTAAGGCGCGATTCAGCATGGGCCGGAAGGTCGCGCATACGCGCGTCGCTCATCGTTGCTTGTTGGGCGAGCAAAATGCCTGGCTGCCGGGTCGGCGCAGGAACAGGACGAGCTCACGAGCGACCGATGCGGCCACATCGTGGCCCAGGTCCTCTTCGACGAGTGCGAGAGCCAGATCGATACCGGCACTGACTCCCGCCGTGGTGTAGAACTTTCCATCTTTGATAAAGATCGGGTCTCGCTCGACCTGCAAATGCTTATACCGCTTAATTAGAAGATCAAGATATCGCCAGTGTGTTGTTACCCTTCTTCCGTCGAGTACTCCTGCGGCACCAAGGATGAATGCACCGGTGCAGACGGAAGCAACGCGCCGGACATGAGACGCCCGTTTGCGCAGCCACTGTAGCAGCTCCGCTGATTGGTGCTCGAGAGAGGCCTCGCCTCCGATTGCGATCAGCGTGTCGATTGGCCCTGCGTACTGGTCGAATTTGCAGGCATTGGCGATTGTAATGCCCATCGTGCTTCGAACTGAGCTGCCCGATGTCGTGGATAAGATTTGCAGAGAGTAATTGTGCTTACCTTTTATCGATGGGATGGAGAAAACAGCCGCGGGACCGGTCAAATCGAGTAGTTCGAAAGGCGAAGCCGTCAGAAAGGCAATGACACGCAGAGGGCTCGGCATAATTACGCTTAGTATGGCAGAAAATGTCCGTAATGCGCCAATACTGCCAGTCTGTGCAAGCAGAGCTCATTTGGACGGCTCGGTTCCGGAGACCGGGCCAGGTCGATCAGATTCGTCGGACTGTGGAGGTACCAACCGAGAGGGCGGCGCCTATCTTAGATACCGGAGAGCGTGCGGAAGGTAATGGAATATCGCAGTGCGTCGAGCGGCGGAATGCTGTGTTCCCAATCCGTCCGGGCTTCCCCGGAGAGGACGTAGATGGAGCGAGGCTGCAAGGTGCGTGAAGTCCTTATCCAGTTTTCACCGTGGGGTCTCCGAAAGCGCATCGTCGCAGGAGTCAGGAGCGACACGCCAACGACGATTCCAAATTGCGGTTTGTCCTTGTGCCATCCGATTCCCGCGCCGGCACGATACTCATTAACCCCCACTTGTCGAAAGGTGTCCTTCTCACAGCCCGCAAAGTGTGCAGCCCGGCTAAGGAGATCGTCGAGAAACGAGGGCATATCATCTGCTTTTTCGACAGACCGACGGCTGAAGTCATACTTCATTCCAAAATTGACCACCCTCCGATTCCCAAAGTAGCCCTGAAATTCAAAAGGCTTCAGGGCGAGTTTCTCGAGCTCAGCTGCTAAAGCCACTTCTTCGCCTTCACCGATGATCTGCTCTCGGTACCGAAAGCCGCGAGGGTCGCCTTCAGGAAGCCCCTGCTGCATCTCCATAAACAGTGTGCGTTGCCCGCCCATCGCATCCTTTCTTGTGGTTAGAGTCAGCAGGCGAACAATAGTGACATTGGGGATGACGTCGGCACTCGTTGTTTTCGAAAAGATCCCTGACTGTGAGGCTTTGGCGGGTTTTTACGGAGAGCCGACTGTTGTTGTTGAGATCAAGCATTTGCTCCCGAAGTTGCTGCGTCCACCGAACGCAGCGCGGCAAGTGTGGAGTTCGGTCGAGCGGAAAGGCGATTTCTGTGATCGGCAAGGTAGCGGTGAATATCCGAGACGACGACGGAACCCTCGCCGACCGCTGATGCTACGCGCTTGACGGAGTTTGCACGCACATCTCCGACCGCGAAGATGCCGGGCATACTGGTCGCGTAGGGGCTTTGATCGAAGGCATCTGTGCCTCCCGTCCGGATAAAGCCCTTTTTGTCGAGTCGGACTGTGCCGAACAGCCAGCCCGTGTTCGGCTCAGCGCCGATCATCACGAAGACGGCGGAGAGGTCCTTCACCATACGCTCGCCGGTGCTCAAGTTGACCCAGCTGACTCTCTCAAGGGATCGGTCCCCATCCAGTGCGACAATCTCAGATTCCGTGTAGACGGTTATATGGCTGGAGTTTTCTATGCGGGAAATTAAATATTGCGACATCGTTTCCGCGAACGACGATCGACGCACAATGTGATGGACATGTTTTGCGATACCTGAGAGAAACAATGACGCCTGCCCAGCGGAGTTGCCACCCCCCACAACGACAATCTCCTGGTCCCGACATAACACCGACTCCATGGCGGTAGCAGCGTAGTGAAGTCCACGGTTTTCGTACTTCACGTAGTTTTCGACATCGAGCTTGCGGTACTGAGCGCCCGATGCGACGACAACTGCACGCGCACATACGGGGATACCGCCCTGGAGCGTTAGTTTGTGAATCCCGTCCACTTGCTCGATGGTTATAACTTCTCGCGAAATCGCAAAGTGTACGCCGAATTTCAATGCCTGCAGATGTGCGCGAGTTGCCAGCTGTTGGCCGCTGACGCCGGCGGGGAAACCCAAATAATTTTCTATCTTCGAACTAGCGCCTGCCTGTCCTCCTGGCGCCATCCCTTCGATGACTGTCGTGCAGAGTCCTTCGGAGGCCGCATAAACTGCGGCCGCGAGTCCTGCGGGACCTCCTCCGACGACAGCCACATCGCAGATCATTTCGGGATCCGGTAATTCTGTGATGCCCAACTCATCTGCCAACTCAGGGATGGAAGGGCGTCGGGTTATTCGCCCGTCAGAGAGAGTTACTGCTGGTAAGCGAGCGCTGTCGTTATCGGTTTCCTCTGCGGGTACATCTACGATTCTGTGGGGATAGTTGTTGCGCACCAAGAACCGCTGAAGAAGCATCATCTGAGGATCGCCGGGCCTGCCTTTCAGAAGCACTCCGCCCGACCCCGCTTTGACAATTCCAATCCGGCGCCAGATGCAGGCTGCGACTATCACATTGGCTATATCTCCCTCCGCGCGCATCAAGCGCCTGAGTTGTGTGCGGGATATGCGCAGTAGGGTGCTCGGAACCAGCGTTCGTGCTTCGACCACTGCACCCTGGGAGTTGAGAAGATTGAATTCTCCGGTGAAGTTATTTTTGCGATGGCGAGCATAGATGTTGGGTTGGCTCTCGGCTGACGGAAGAATGATGTCGATCGTACCGTCCAGGACAACAAACATATCTGTCATGCGGTCGCCCGGGGTATAGAGAGTCTCATCGGCGGGAAATGATTCCTCTGTTCCATAGCTCCGAAGCCTCGCGATCATCTCTTCGGTCAACTCCGGGAAGGCCAGCTCGGAACGAAAATCGGGGCCAAGCGACTTCAGAAAAGTTTCTGCGATGGTGCCAATAGCGTCACCGCGTGCGATTTGATCTTCAGGGTTGGTCATATCGGATCTCCATATGCGAACGATGTCCACAGAACAATAATTCTGCCAGCACCAGCCGATGATTCCGAAACGAAAACCGCTCGCATCGGTGAATCTGGCAGGATTTGCGCCAAATTTGGCACCTTCTAGAGTTCGGTGCCCTCCATACTCTGCTCGAAGAGGTTGCTAGGCTGCCTCAAATGCAAGCATGGGGTGCCAGCGTCGGAAGTGAATCCTCTTCAGTTAGGGATCCAAGGACTATGGCAAAAACGATTCTCGTAACCGGTGCATCTAGCGGCTTCGGTCGTCTCACTGCTGAAACGCTTTCAAAGTCGGGGCACAAAGTATTCGCAGGGTTTCGTTCAGCGGAAGGCGCGAGGAAGCAAATCGCGGACGAACTCAAGGCAAAGAATATCGAGATCCTCAATGTCGATGTCACCGACCAGGCCAGCGTCGATAACGCGATAGTGCAGCTTCTCGAAAAGTCGGGCAACAAGCTCGATGTCGTGGTTAACAACGTAGGCATGGCGTCGGCAGGGCTTTCCGAGGCCTTCACAGCGGAGCAGGCTCGCGATTTGTTCGAGGTGAATGTGTTTGGCGTCCAGAGAGTTATGCGTTCGACGCTGCCCGTGTTGCGGGCGAAGCGCGCAGGCCTCGTGATCAACGTGGGATCCATTCTGGGCCGGGTAACTCTGCCGTTCTTCGGGTTGTATGGAGCTTCGAAGTACGCAGTCG
>DATFVD010000092.1:0-2822 GCA_035260505.1 Terriglobales bacterium | reverse complement strand
TGTGCCCCCGTATTCGGTGTGCCCGAGAGCACGCCGATGAGCATGCCGTTCTCCCTAACGATCAGGTTGAACACGTCGCCAACGGAGCGAACGCCGTGGCCGGGCTTCCAGTCGTACTTGCCCGACATAACGCGCGCGAGTCCGGTGAATTTGTCGGAAAGCGTTCCGGCATCTTTTCCGAAGGCGGCCTGCATTCCTGCCGGCTGCCCCTGCGCCTGCGCCAACGGCACCACCAGAGCGACCGCAAGCGCGCACACTCCGTACTGAATCAGAATCTTCTTCATGTGGAACTCCTCTACGTCACTTAAAACGACTCGTGCTGTTCGTAACGACGAATGCAGGTCTCAACGCGGCGTTTTTTTTACTCCCCTGCGCCAGCGAACCGGCTAGCCGTTTTCAGCACCGCCGGGCGGCGCGCCTCCGCCGGCCCCCAGATTCATGTGTTCTTGGCGATGCTTCCATGCCCCTCCAAACGCGCCATACCCGGTTCTTCAAAAACAAATCGAAGGGCCCACACACCGTCGATCAAAACCGAAGTGATGGACCTGCTTACGGAGCGGGCGCGCTCCGCTTGTCGAGATGCCGATCGAAGTACACATCCGCCGCATTGAACAACATCATCCACGATGAGTAGCGTGCCATGTCATGAATCTCGTTCGGAATCATGATTACGTCATGGTCGATGTTGTGCGACCGCAAGCCTTCGATGAGTTCGGCGGCCTGCTGGAAGGGTACAACGCTGTCGTCGTCCGCCTGCACAAGCAGCACGGGTGAGTGCCACCGGTCGATGGTCGCGATGGGGGAGGATTCCACCGCCCGCCGGTTCGCATCTGCTCCGTCGATTGGCTCGTACGTCGACCAGTTATGAATGCCCGAATAATCGACACCGGCCGCGAGTGCATCTGAGGCGCGCGCGAGACCGAGGGCCGTCATGAGTCCCCCGTAGCTTGGGCCCCAGATGCCCAATCTATGAGAGTCGACGTCCTGTCGGCCTCGCAGATAGGTGATGGCGCCGAGCAGGTCATTGAGCTCGCTGCCGCCGCCGGGGCCGAGGTCGTCGGGCTCTCTGTAGTCAAGGCCATAGCCGGTACCGCCGCGATAGTTGACTGACAGCATGATATAGCCCTCGGCGACGAGGTACTGATTAAATGCGTATATCCAGCTATACGTACGCTTGGGATCGAACCCCAGCAGCATCTGTCTCTTAGGGCCTCCGTGGAAGAACAGAATCGCAGGGTGCGGCTTGGAGGTGGTTTCGCGTGGTAGGAATAGTTGCGCGTGCGTTTCCTGGCCATCCTTCGCCCTAAAGGTCACGGCCCGGGGCATGACGAGCTTGGAACTCGGGAAGGAGGACGGGATGGCTTCCGGAGCGAGCCGCCGCCATTGCCCCCCCGCACTCAACACGACCGGATGCAGCGGTTGGTCGCCGTCGCTCTGCAATGCGAAAAGAGCGCCGTCGGCGCCGATCTGCGGCAAGTCTTCGATGGCGTGGCTCTGGCCGGTGCGCACCGCCGAACCATGCTCGGCATCGACCGTCCAGATATGCATCCTGTCGGTGTCATCCTGAGTGGACGAATAAACCAGGCGCTTGCGGTCCTGGCTGAAGACGACGTGTATGACCTCGAACTTTCCCACCGTGAGTGCGCGGGCCGTCCCGCCCTGCACCGGGACGGCATATAGATGCAGCCAGCCGCTTTTCTCCCAGGGGAACACAAGATCATCATGGTTGGTCCAGAACAGGTTCGTCGCCGAGGGAACGTCGTTATTCGCCGAGATCGTCGGATGGAATACACTTCCGGGTCCCGCATCCGCAATCCAGACACGTCGCCCCTGGCCGGTTTTCACGTCCGCCGTCCAGATCGACCACGGCCGTCCGCTGCGTTGAGAGAAGTATTCGGGGGGAGCTTTCTCGGCCACATGAACGAAGGCGATCCGCGCGCCGTCCGGTGAGAACGCGGGCGAGCTGTCGTAGTCGAGACTCGGACTCAACCAAACGATGGTTTGGTCAACGAAATCGTAGACACCGATCAGCGAGTGGCTGCCTCGATGGCTCACGAACGCTAGGCGCTTGCCGTCCGGCGCCCAGGTCAGCGAGTCCACTGTTCCCTGATCGATGAGCAATGGCTGCGCCTCGCCATCGCCGCTCGCGGCCACCGTCAGAATTCTTTTCTTGTCGACAAACAGCAGCCGGCTGCCATCGGGCGAGAAGCTAGGGGAGTCTCCCGCACCGACCTTATGCGGCACGCCGCCGGCCGTGGCAACCACCCATACTTCCTTGGGCATTGGGCCTTTCGGGGAGTTATTAACGTTGGCCGGAGTCTCATCCTCAAGACTCTGGCCCCGTGTGAAGGCGATCGACGTCGTATCCGGCGACCAGGAGAGTTCGCCGATATCGAAACCGTCGTCCTCTGTGTACGGTGTGATTTGGCGCGCTTTCGCGCCATGGGAGGGGTCTGCTACCCAGATATTACGGCAGCCCTTCGCGTCGAATACCCACGCCACGGCTGCGCCCGCGGGCGCGGCCACCATGTAGTACGGAAATGGCGCCTGCATCACATCGTTGAGTGTAAAAGCCGCTGGATGGGTTCCCGCAGCCTGCGTCATGAATAGGCCTGCGCAGGCTGCTGCCGCGCTCCAGAGCCGCAACTTTCCCAAACCGAAGTCAATCATGTGTCTTCAGGGTTTCCTAAACTTCTGGCTCTTTGTAACGGAGAACCCATAATTCCACAAGTTCATTATCATCACGATGATGTTGCCGTTTACGCACGATTCTGCTATTCGTTGGAGGAGGCTTTTGGAGTACTTTAGGAGGCTCCCTTGCT
>DATFVD010000091.1:0-5745 GCA_035260505.1 Terriglobales bacterium | reverse complement strand
ATGTTGGCTGTGGATGCCGAACTGAGAGCCGGCGGCGACGGCGGGCCGCTGATGTGCGAGGCACTCGCCACTATGCTGTCCGTTCACTTGATCCGTCATACCACGGGTGCGCGGCGGCCTGACTCGGCGGACGGCGTACTTTCGCGCCGGAAGCTCCGCACGGTCATCGAGTACATCATGGAAAATCTCGAAAGCCGTCTGACGCTGGAGCGAATGGCTGCCGCCGTTCATCTCAGCCCCTATCACTTTGCGCGCCAGTTCAAAGCGGCCACTGGATCGCCGCCGCACCAGTATGTGATCGCGCGCCGTGTTGAACGAGCCCAGCACCTCCTACGGGCAGATGGCGAGATCGGCGTGACCGAGGTCGCGCTCCGCGTCGGGTTCTCGGACCAAAGCAAGCTTTCCTTTCAGTTCAAGCGGATCGTCGGCGTCCCGCCGGGACAGTTTCGGATTTGCGCAAGAAAAGCGTGAAAGTCCGCAAGCCCCGGGCTCGTTGCGCAACTGATCGGTGCGATCGTCGCATCACTGGCCGCCGCGTCTCTGCTCAGTAATTGGCTTAACGGGTTTCTGGGTGCCGCTCTCGCAGCGGTTTTCTTTCTCGTTTCCTTAATGGAAAAAGACCGCCCGAGCCGGCAGTAGCCTCCGACTATAGAGCGCAGGAGCAAACTAACCAAAGTATCCGCGCTGGGTAGCGACTGCCTGGCAAGCGCGTCACCCGAAAGTTCTCTTTCCCTTACTAACTACTAATTACTGATGGTTCATATCACTTTGCGCGCCAGTTCAAAGCGGTCACTGGATTGCCGCCGCACCAGTATGTGATCGCGCGCCGTGTTGAACGAGCCCAGCACCTCCTACGGGCAGATGGCGAGATCGGCGTGACCGATGTCGCGCTCCGCGTCGGGTTCTCGGACCAAAGCAAGCTTTCCCTTCAGTTCAAGCGGATCGCCGGCTTCACGCCTGGACAGTTGCGAATTTTCCGCAAGAATTGGCTCAAAGTCCGCAAGCTCTGGGAAGAACTCGGACGCCGAGTCCTGTTATGATGCTCCTCAAGCAGGACGCCGCTAACTTGAACGCAAATTCGTAGATCAGATTGCACTTACCCTTTGACAACTCTTCCAATGTTCCAGTCGGTCAGTAAAAACCGTCCTTGTGTCAACCACGTCATCAAATCAATCACCGAAAAATGAATGTTTCACTGTCGGAAAGATTTCCGGAGGCGCTTTCAATCCCGCCGTCGCCATTGGCGTTGCTGTGCTGGGGCTGGCCAGCAGGGCGAATCTCTGGGTCTATTGGCTCAGCGAGTTTGTGGGGGCCGGTGTCGCAGCGCTTTTCTTTCTCGTTGTTAATCAGGAAAAGCCACACGAGCCGTCAGTAGCCTCCCGCGATAGAGCGCACGAGCAAACTAACCAAAGTATCCGCGCTGTGTAACGCCTGCCTGGCAGCGCGTCATGTCTGGCTGCCGGCTTACTATTTATACCAAGACCGGAAATACCGGTCGAATCACACAATTAACTCTAACTAATTAATGAATATGGCTAAAGAAGAAAAATCCGAACGCTTTACTAATGCAACCGGTGCTCCCGTACCGGACAACACAAATATTTTGACAGCCGGTCGTCGTGGCCCGGCTCTACTCCAGGACATCTGGCTGATAGAGAAGCTCGCCCACTTTGATCGCGAGGTCATTCCTGAGCGCAGGATGCACGCCAAAGGCTGGGGCGCATATGGAACTTTCACGACGACTCACGACGTCACCAAATACACCAAGGCGGCCATCTTTTCGAAAGTTGGAAAGCAGACGCCTATGTTTGTGCGCTTTTCAACCGTCGCTGGGGAACGCGGGGCAGCCGATGCGGAGCGCGATATCCGCGGGACTGCTCTCAAGTTCTACACCGAGGAGGGAAATTGGGACATCGTCGGAAACAATACTCCAGTGTTCTTCTTCCGCGATCCTCTACGTTTCTCTGATCTCAACCACGCTATCAAGCGCGACCCCCGCACCGGCCTTCGGAGCGCTCAGAATAATTGGGACTTCTGGACTCTTCTACCAGAGGCACTCCACCAGGTAACCATCGTCATGTCCGACCGCGGAATTCCCAAGTCCTTCCGGCACATGCATCTCTTCGGAAGTCACACCTTCTCTATGATCAATGCCGAGAACCAGCGCACCTGGGTAAAGTTTCACTTCCGGACTCAGCAGGGTATTCAAAACCTCACGGATGAAGCTGCCGCTACGATTATAGCAAATGATCGGGAGAGCCATGGCCGAGATCTATTGGTGGCAATCGAACGCGAAGATTTTCCGCGTTGGAAGCTCTTCATCCAGGTAATGACAGAGGAACAGGCGAAGACACACAAGCACAATCCTTTTGATTTGACCAAAACTTGGCCCAAAGCTGACTACCCGCTGATCGAAGTTGGCGTAATGGAGCTCAATCGTTATCCAGAAAACTACTTCGCAGAGGTTGAGCAAGCGGCCTTCTCCCCGGCGAACGTGGTTCCTGGAATTAGCTGGTCTCCTGACAAGATGCTCCAGGCTCGGCTGTTCTCTTATGGAGATACCCAGCGATACCGCCTTGGCGTTAACTTCAACCACATCCCGGTTAACGCGCCGAAGTGTCCATTCCACTCCTATCACCGCGATGGTCAGATGCGCACAGATGGAAATCTGGGAGCGACGACGTCTTATAACCCGAATAGCCAGGGTTTGTGGGACAACCAACCGGAATACGCTGAGCCGGCGCTTGCGCTCGAAGGCGACGCTGATCACTATGACCACCGCCTAGAGGATGATCACTGGGAACAACCGGGCGACCTATTCCGGAAGATGACGCCTGAACAAAAGCAGTTGCTCTTTGATAATACGGCTCGCGCGATGAGTGGCGCCTCTCAGGAGGTCCTGGAACGGCATGTTGAGAACTGCAGAAGAGCCGATCCTGCCTATGGCGATGGAGTGGCACGAGCATTGAAGCTGAATGTTCTAAAGGCCGCCTAACATCACGGATTAGGCCAGGCGTGATCACCTGAACGTGCTCGCAGATAAGGCCCTGCCTTCAGGCGTGGAAACTTCTGCAGCGTGATTCGCGGATCCGCTTGGCCAGCCTGAATCGACTTTCGCGGAAACCTTGGTAACCGCCATTGTAAAAACTTATTTCGCTGAAAAATGAATGTTTCACTTTTTCGAAAATTGATTGTTGAGTTTATTGGAACGTTTTTCCTGGTCTACGTTATAGGCTGCGTATCACTGCAAGACCACGTCTTGCTGGGTCCTCTGGCAATCGGAGCTTCACTGATGGTGATGATTTTTGCTGGGGGCCACATCAGTGGCGGTCACTATAATCCCGCGGTAACGCTGGGAGTCTGGATTCGCGGGGCCTGTGGCACCCTCGAGGCTGGCTTTTATCTCGTCGCGCAAGTGATCGGGGCGATTGTCGCAGCACTGGCTGCCGCGTTTCTCCTCGGTCACGGTTCTTCTCCTGCAGCATCGACGGTCACGGTAGCTCAGGTGATGCTGGCTGAAGTTCTGGGAACTTTCGCTTTGGTCTACACAGTGTTGAACGTGGCCACTGCCCGTGCTACTTCTGGCAATTCGTTTTATGGACTCGCGATCGGTTTCACCGTTTTCGCTCAAGCCGTTGCCGTCGGAAAGATTTCCGGAGGCGCTTTCAATCCCGCCGTCGCCATTGGCGTTGCTGTGCTGGGGCTGGCCGACGGGGCGAATCTCTGGATATATTGGCTCAGCGAGTTTCTAGGTGCCGCCGTCGCAGCAGCCCTGTTTCTCCTTCTTAATCAGGAGAAACTACGCGAACCCTCAAGAGCCGCCCACGATAGCGCGCAGGAGCAAACTAACCAAAGCATCCGCGCCGTGTAGCGTTCCCTTAGAAGAAGTTCAAAAACAAACGATACAACCTTACATCTAACTAAAACAAGTGATATAACTAACATGAAACTATCAACGAATACCTTTCAACGATTACTCTGGATCACAGCAAGTGCATCCTTATTGGGAATTGCCGCATGCTCCAACGGGCCTAGCGGAGGAGAGCCGGCCCAAGCAGGCACAGATTTGCCGGGAATATTTGTTTCTGCCAACTGGAGTCGGCCAGGGCCAGCATATCTATATGACGAAATAGCGCTGCCGGCCGGTGGTGGATCTGGTGCACTTGGTGCCACTTCATCCAGTGGTACGGCATCTACTGGCACTTCATCAGGTGGTCACAGTGGTGGCAGTTCATCCTCTAGTGCTGGAAAATGATTTCCAAATACGGGATGCGCAACGGTTGACGGCCGTGACGGTGGGTTTTCGCCAGACGTCGTTACTGTACACTCGATAGGAAACCTGTCTGTACGCATTCTGACGTACGCGCCTCGCGGAACGCTTTGGGATCAGGGGTCCGCTGCCATTTTCAACTAACCCCTGCTGTCGATCACAGGTAACTGGTAAAGTTTTGCACCTTGGAGCTTAAACCTTTCTACCTCCTCAAATGGTGGCGCGTTTAACTGCGTAATTGTTCTTTTTCGACAGCGGATCACAACCCGAAAAGGAAGGGATTCGAGAAGAGTCATTTGGTCGTGGATACCTACGGTCGCTTCCGCATAAGCTCGGGTGTTCAGGAAGCACCGCGACGAAATTCGTGCTGATCCTCAGTTTGTCGAACCGATATTCCAGGCGCACCTGGAAACGGCCTCGCCCGGCCAGTTGCCTGAGATGGCCGCGATTTACCGCGAACAAGGAATGCACGACTTGGCTTATGACATCGAACTAGCCGCGGATAATCGTGAACGAGGGGACTTCGTCGAGTTGGATTCGTAAGGGCAACAATACGGGAACAGCGAAGAAAAAAGGAAGTCCAGGGAACCCGACTTTGGCATCAGGGGTGTTGGCATTAGTGGTACCCCGGTGAACAATGATGATGAGGGCCTATCCCAAAGGTCTAATGACGGCCTATACGAAGGTGTAATATCGCCTGTCGCAAATCCCGTTACTCTTCGGGAGTGATGCCTTTTCCTCTCATTTCGGTGGTTGATGATGATAAGTCTGTCCGCGAATCGCTTGCAGGCCTGTTAAGGTCTTTCGGGCGATCGTCGCAGCACTGGCCGCCGGGTTTCGCCTTGGTCATGGTTGTGCTCCTGCAGCATCGACGGTCACGGTAGCTCAGGTGACGCGGCAGGGCTTATCATGGCGATCCGACAAGAGGAAAACAGTATTAGAGAACTCGAGGTAAAACAAAAGCTCTACCCACTTCCCCCGTCGGCGACGAGCTACGGGATGAGATGGAAGGGACTACAAGCGGTTCGTTACCGAGACAGTTCCGGCAATGAATTTAGTGCGGCCCGCACAGCGGGGACGCATGTACTTGTCCTGTACTTCCGGCCGCCGGAAAAGGTGGACCTGAGCTATGAGGGGGTGAAGCGGGACATGCCGCCTCCCGCGGGTTCAATCGCGCTGGTGCCAGCCGGGAGTTCCGTGCGAGTGCGTTGGCAGGGGGGCATGGACGTGCTCCATATTTTACTAGAGCCGAGCCTGGTCGCGCGGGTCGCAGCCGAGTCATTCGAATTCGATTCAACCCGGACGGTGGTGCTACCGATGGATGGCTTGAACGCGCCCGAACTCCGCTCCGCGATGTTGGCTGTGGATGCCGAACTGAGAGCCGGCGGCGACGGCGGGCCGCTGATGTGCGAGGCACTCGCCACTATGCTGTCCGTTCACTTGATCCGTCATACCACGGGTGCGCGGCGGCCTGA
>DATFVD010000090.1:0-3245 GCA_035260505.1 Terriglobales bacterium | reverse complement strand
GTAATAAGACGAATATGAAGCCAGCATTCGCCGCAGATGCCACTCGCCGACGATCAGAACATGATCCAGGCACTCACGCCGAAGCGTTCCGATCAGGCGTTCAGCGTATGGGTTCTGCCACGGCGACCTCGGTGATATGGGTCGGTCACGAATCCCCATCGCTCGAATTCGGCGCTGGAAGGCCTGCCCGTAGGCACGATCATTGTCGCGCACCAAATAGGTGGGCGCCGTGTTCCACGGGAATGCCTCTGCCATCTGTTGAGCCAGCCACTCCGCCGACGGATTGCAGGTCACCGCAAACCACAGCAGTTGCCGCCGTCCATGGCCCACAACAAGAAAGGCAAATAGCCGCTCGAAGGTCAGGGTTGGAACCGCGCACAGATCGACCGCCGCAATCGCGTCCGAACTTGGGCCAAAGCCAGCAGGCTTGGCCAGAGCCGCATCATCCAGACCATCAGGGCCCGGTCACTCCCCCGCAGCCGCAGACGTTGCGGCGGTCGTCTCAGGATAATGTTGAGCTGATGACGCAGAAAGAGGTTCTCGACTTCAAGCCGGCGCCGCGACTTGAACAGATCGGCTATGAACGTTGCAAGAAGGTAGATGATCGCAAACATCGCATTGGATGATGGTCTGATTCTCCCTCACAGCGCGAATCCTACCGGATCGAATTTTCGGGAACGACAGGGAGATTTTCCGGGAAAAAGCGATTCTTTAGCGCGCCTGAAATTGCCACAAACGGTATAGCACAGGGCAGGATACTCACGTATCTGTGCGATCACTCGTAATTGAGCCGGCACGCTGAACGACACGCTCGGCAGGCGTGTTCTTGTTCAAGGCAAGGTGCGTGCGCGCGTCGCTGTAATAGTGGGCATACGCAGCAAGAATCCGCCGCAGAATCGAAACGGCCGAAAGAATGGAGGGCGTTGCCAGCGGGTGGAAGCGCCTGAGCTGGGACAGGGTAACAAAGTGGATTCCGGCTGCAACAGGAAATGCCGGACGATGGTTGCAGACAATCTGAGCGTCACCCTTTCGGCTTCTTACGCGTTGACGGTCCACGGGTCGCCTTTTTCGGCGAACTTTTCTTGCGTGTCTTCGTGCGCGCTGCCTTTTTGATCGACTCCTTGGATTTTGCTTTGGCCGAGGAACGCTTTTTCGGAGCCTTGCGAGCTTTTTTCACGACCCCGTTCCTCCTTAAAACCCGAAGAACCGTTCCCTTAGTTCCTCGCAAGCTCCGTCCAAACCGGGGAATAGCGAACCCTGTGTGATGCCCATCAGGCGCAGTTCTCGGATTACGTGGTCACGTTCACGCAAAGGCAAGTCGATGACTTCCAGGTAGAGCTTTCCGCTGATCTCCTCTTTTGAGCGGATATAGGTCTCTATGTCGTCAACTGTCGTGAAACTCGATAGCGCTTGTTGCGGTACCATCCTTTCATTTTCAATGGCAGCTGGTTCCAAGATTGAAAAATGCTGCCAGCGGGCAGACATATTCGTAATTTGGGCAAAGTCTAAGCACCACTGCAGCTTATCAAACACGAAGATGCGAACCTTCCGATCACCAGATGTACCTACTCCATCTAAGCTTTTAACCGGGTGGTAAGCAAAATAGGCGGCGACAAAGGGCGAGTACGTCCAGTCAAGGAGAGGGGTCGGGTAACCGTGATGCTGGACCAGATGGAAGAATGCCGCGTTCTGGATTGGGTCTCTTAGGTCGAAAAAATGGCTAGTACGAGCACTCAAATGCGCGTGGAGAACCCTGATATCCTGCGCCATATATCGTCGCGTGTCGCCTCTACCGGTTCGGTGAAAGGGTGTGCAAAGGCGTGATGTCTTAGTCTGGCCGCGATAAATGTAGCGGTAGTGTTCTCGCTGCGTTACATGATGTTTGAACTCCTGCCAGGTGGTGACCGGCAATGGCTCATAGACGGATGGTTGTCCTATCTGGCTTCTAGGGAGTTGTGCGGCACCATGAGTTCCGATGTCGGTACGCCATTCTAGCTTAAGGCTGTCATTGCTCCATTCGCAGGTAATCGCAGCTTGCTTCGGGAAGGTCACGCCAGGATACCGACCTGTAATTTGATGCCATTCGATGAATTCGCCAGTATCGGGATGCAAAGGTAGCAATCTCGATTGGAATTGTAGCCGATCTGATTTGTTTGGCGTCTTGATTTCGGCCCACGTACTAGGCATCAGCGGGTTATTGTCATAAACGTAGGCGGAGCCATAAAAGTGGTCTCCCATATCGTCAACTTCGACAACTATTTGGCCGGAATTGCTGCCGGTATATATGCCGTACCAGTACCCGTTCATAAATGGCCCTCCACGCTGGGGGCTGGCCCCATGCCCTCCATGTAAAGCTCCTCACCGACTTGCTGCAACGGCACCAGGTTATCCGCCAAGACTTCCCTCCGAGGTCGTTCTGGGGATAGCTTCGCTGTAGCCATTGGCATGGTCTCCTTCATGCCGATGGTTAGAGAGGGCCTAAGTGCCGAACACCTTGGCCCTCTCGCCTGTTCACCTTGAATGGGCTAACTGGAAACGATCTCCTTCAGTATACGTGATAGAACCTCCAACGCCTCACGCTTCTCGGCATCACTGCCTCGCGACGCTCGGCATCCGTCAACCGCGAAGACACTTACGCCTCTATACGTGAAATGCGCACTCCAGGTAACGATGTCATTCGTCCTGCCAAGCATCTCCGTTAAAAATTCCCGTTTGCCATTGTTATAGCTCATTGCCGCCAATTGAAGCGCTTTGGCCGATGCTTGAAGTTTTTCCAGTTCATTTCGTTCAATTTCCTGTGTGGGCCTGCGGCTCACGTCAGCCGGTGTCGCGATCGGTGAGCGCTGTACGCATGGCATAGACCGCAATCCCCGCTATGAGGCCCGTGAGGAAGAGCCCGGAGACACCAATCCCGATCGCAAGTGCGCGCGCGAGCGCCTGCCGTGGCACGATGTCGCCATAACCAATCGTGAGGCCGGTGACGAAGGTG
Source organism: Terriglobales bacterium (assembly GCA_035260505.1). GTDB lineage: Bacteria > Acidobacteriota > Terriglobia > Terriglobales > Acidobacteriaceae > Acidiflorens. Next base: position 256 of record DATFVD010000090.1, on the reverse strand, counting down.
AAATAGATCGCGTCGCCGACAGACCAGCCCTCGACAAAGCCAATCAGTAGGCCCAGGGCAACCTGCATCGCCAGAATTGCCGACAGGACCGGCCATGTGACATGAATGGCGTGGCCGAGGGCCACGAAAAATCGCCGCCGCACGGTCTTTGGTGCCGGCCGGTTCATCCCTACTCTTAAGTCTTCTGGTCAATACAGCGTTGAAGAGTTCCGACCATTAGCACTCCCGCGTGCTGCGCGCGCGCCGCGAGCGGCCA
>DATFVD010000089.1:0-11140 GCA_035260505.1 Terriglobales bacterium | reverse complement strand
GGACTCCGTTCCTTGAGGTAGGCTTCGCCAACTCTATACCCGATACGTTCGTCTATCGGCGGCCTTTTGCTTCCTACGGAGAACTCGCCCATTTCCAGGCAGGAGCTGCGTATCACATTGTTAGTTGGCTTACCGTAGCGGCGTCGGCCTTCGATGTCGCGCCATGGGGATCGCAGACGATAGACAGCCGGATTGTTGGAAACGGATCTGGCGCGTCCAGAGGTCACGGCCCTCCGTTTTTGCAAGCCCTCCAGACAATCGGCGGTTCGAGCCTGGCGGCGGACAACGGATTTAGCGCTGGCTTGGGTATTTCTCCGGCGAAGGCCCTTGATTTCACGGTCGGCTATAGCCGAAGCACCCATTACGATCTCAATACGGTTTCTTTTGGCATCGCAGTGAACATGCGCGCGATCTTGCGCCATCCGGGTTTGTAGTTTTTGTAAATGATGTACTAATTCGGTGTGGTTCCCTTAAGGAGGCAACAGATGAAACGCATAATCGTGACCATCACGTTAGCGGCTGCGGCGGCTTGGATCCTGGCGATTCCGGCTGCTGGGCAGGGGCGCAGCCAAAGCCACCCCGGCGGTGGGTCGGCAGCGGCCGGCTCGATGAGCGGAGGGCATGGGATGGACGCTTCAGGCAACTCGGGTTCCGGGACGTCCGGCCCGCGCGCGCCGGGTCAACTGCTCACGCAGAACACACAGCTTTCCTCGAAACTGAGCGGGCTCCTGCCAGCCGGCACGGACCTTCAGACTGCCGCCGCCGGGTTCCGCAACCTCGGGCAATTCGTGGCGGCGGTGCACGTCTCGCACAATCTGGACATTCCGTTCGCTCAACTGAAGTGCACTGAGTTGGCCACTGCAGCCGCTTGTCCCGGCATGACCTTGCCGTCGAAGGGTTCGCACCTCGGTCAGGCGATTCAGACGCTCAAGCCTACGATGAGCTCGGCAGACAGCAAGTCAGCCGCGAAGCAGGCGGAAAAAGAAGCCTCGGCTGACACACACTCATAATCATCCTAGATTCCAACCACGTGGCGGGGCCGGCTGAACCGGCCTCGCCGCGCATCAATTGATCGTGCCCTCGACCGGGGCTTGGCCGGAACCGATACCCCGGCGGTGACAATGCCCAAGGTTACGCGTACCAACTCCAAGGGCTGGCGTTCTTCTCTTGGTTCTATGGCGCTCCTTCGGTCAGTGCTGGCCGCCTATTCTCTGACAACGGCACGTTCAAAACGGTTGCGGGGCCGGTCTGTCAGTGAGCAGCTCAAAAGCAGTTAGGGAATCTCAAAAATGGAAGATGTCGACGACCACATTGGTTCTGCGGTTGAGCAGAACGATGTGCCCCCCAATCAGGACGTGCGCGCAATCGGGAGGTGGCGGTGGTAGCCGCCGCTCAAGATCCTGAGGACAGGGCTGGAGCTTTTTCTGGAGTCCAGGTGGGAGCGTGCCGCGCCGCACAAGTTGTTTTTCCAATCCAGGGGGCAACTGGTCTCTCTTGGCAAGTCCGGGCGGAAGGTTGCTCCCGTGTTCGTTATACCATCCCCGAATCGCTTCACGGTCGCGATCCTTATAGTATTCACCCTGATCGTCATCGTCTCCGTGCTTACCATGCCCCTTTCCGTGCCCGTTTCCGTGCCCCTGGGCTCGTGCCAAACTGCCGGTAAGCAAAAATGCCCCCAATACGCAGACAACTATCCATCTTGTCGTTCGCATTGTTCTCTCCTGATCCAAATGTGCCTAACTCGAGACTAGTTGGAAACTCAATGCCACTACAAGATACGAACAAAAGGAATGTGTCGTGTTATCGACTCCGCTCCTCACACTGATGAGTTTCTCCTTAGGACAAGTCCGAACGCTGGCACGGTTGTTGTTTCCTAACGGGCGGCGCAAGAATTGAATAGACGCTCTGGAGTAATTCCATGAGAAAAGCTGCCGCTTTTGTTGTAGCCATTTTTATGTCCTGTGCGGCCTTCGGCGCGAACCAAAGCAGAGAGCAAAAGCGCCTGGAAGCGTGCGGTCAGGTGTTCAAGAAATTATGGACATCCCTGATGGCATTCCGAAAGATCTGCTCAACAAGGCCGAATGCGTCATTGTGATTCCTTCGGTTCTGAAGTTTGCAATCGGCATCGGAGGCGACTTCGGCCGCGGTGTAATCACCTGCCGAACTGGCCAGCATTTCACGGGACATTGGAGCGCTCCCGCACTGTTCGCGCTCGAAGGTGCAAACATCGGTTTGCAGCTGGGCGGTCAGGCCACCGACTTCGTACTCTTGGTCATGAATCCCAAAGGCGCGAACTCAATCTTGAGCAGCAAAGTGAAGCTTGGAGCCGACGCCTCCGCAGCGGCCGGGCCAAAGGGACGTACAGCGGCGGCGGATACCGACATCGTGATGAGGGCAGAGGTCCTCAGCTATTCTCGCTCACGCGGTTTGTTCGCGGGGATTTCGCTGGAGGGCTCGACGCTCCGGTCTGACGGTAGCGCGAACAAGAAACTCTATGGCCGAATTCTGACTGCCAAGGAGATTGTCCGCGAAGGCAAGGTGGGCGTTCCGGCTTCGGGCCGCGAACTCGTCTCGTTGTTGGATAAGAAGTCGCCGAAGAATGAGTCCGATCGCGTATCGCTAAAGGAATAACCCACCTGCCCGAGATCGCTTCAGAATTGGATCGTCGTCCCCGCAAGGGAGCTACGTTCGGCGGGATTTGCTCGCCGTTTTCCTTGAGGGCGAATCTAGACACTAACGGAATGCCTCTTAAAGCAACTGGCAGTGCCCCGCCACTGCAAGACAGATTGATTCCCCTCGCTGCTCTTAGTATTTCGCCGGAGATATTCTTGACACCGACAAGACCGGACATTATGCTGCCAAACCGCGCTGCGAATGTTTCCACTGGCGCGCAATACGCTCGAAACACGACCATCCCAAAACCGATGCGTGTGCGAGGTGAACATGTTGCCGGTTTCAAAGTATTTCCCCTATTCAATTCGCGTCCAGGACCACTGTGGAATAGAGAAGTACCTCTGCCTCGCGCTTCTGCTAATTACGATCTTGGTCCCTCTCTCTTTCGCGCAATCGGTGCCTCCGCCTCCTCCTCAGGGCACGCAGACCGATACTTCCTTCGCTGATAGTTTCAGGTTAAATCACGTCACAAACGTTTTCGCGACCACCCAGAAGATCAGTTGCTACACGGCGGAAGTTCCCTACGCTGGGAATCTGGGTCCCACGAACGGATATACCGGCGAGACCCCGTGCAACGGCAGCGCAAATACGGGCGAAGACCTGGGGCCTTACGCGACTCAGAACGTTGTGAACCAACCGTTCCTTGTAAACAACCACAGCGAATCGGACCTTCGAGTCGATCCGACCAACCCTAATCACCTGATTGGGCAGACCAAATGGTTCGTCAGCGCCGAGGGCTACAACCACTTGCAGGGCTTTTATGAATCGTTCGACGGCGGCAGGACTTGGTCTGTACAGGGTCATGTTCCCGGCTACGAAGGCTTCACCGATAACACTGACCCTGTAGGAGCTTTTGACGGATTCGGCAACTACCACGCGTTGCTTTTGCCGTACCAATTTTCCTATGACAAATCTGGCTTTCAGGTTTTCAATAACGGCTCTTCCTTGCCCAATCCGGCGCTCCCCGGCGAAGCCATCTCTTCAGCCGTTCGACCGCATGGCGCGGTTTCAGCCACGGATTGGAATTTCACTCACAACGGCGGACTGGACTACGTGATGACTGCTCCCAATGCCCATTCCAATGACCCGGATAAGCAGTGGATCACGGTTGACCTCAGTTTCTCCAGTCCTCACTACAACCGAATTTATGCCATGTGGACTTTGTTCGCTTTCAATCCGAGCAGCGTGTTTGTTTCCTTTTCTGACGCAAATGCCGATGGTGGCCACACCGATTGGTCCACTCCAGCGGTCCTTCCGACCATCAACGGCCATCCTTGGGACAGCTACATGCTCCCGCATGTTACCCCAGACGGAACGGTGTACACCACAGAAACCAACAATCCGCAGCAGAAAGGCTTCTTGTTCGCCGATCTATACGTGATCTCCTCGCGCGATGGCGGAGTGACTTGGCAGACGCCTCTGCTCGTACACCATGACGTTTCGGTTCCCACTTATCACAACACGACGTTTCGCGAAGGCATTGTCAACACATTTGCCGTTGGGCACCACCTTATTAACGGCCACTATCCCCTGTATGTGAGCTGGGAGGATGGCGCTTCGGGCGTTTCGAATATCTACTTGACAACTTCGATGGACAACGGTGTCACGTGGTCTACTCCGATCGTCGTGAACGATAATGTCAATCCCGTGGATGCACTCCAACCAAATCTGAACGTGGCCGATAACGGCCTCATCGACACGGTCAGTGTTGCGTTCTACGATCGCCGCTTGCCCTGTCAGGCAGCGGGGACCGCGGAAGCTATCGCCGGGGGGATTGCTCTCGATCCCGGCACCGGGGCCTCACCCGGCACTCCATACGGCCGTTCCAACTACTGCATCAATGCCGCAATCCAGTTTTACACCAGCACGCTCGCGCCCATCGGGCACAACATCCGCTTATCCCAGCACACTTGGGATCCGCAACTCAACTCCCCGCATTGGATTTGCATCTGCAATAGCGGAACTTTCATCGGAGATTACTTCGGAAATACGTCTGGCGGCTCAACCGAGTACACAACTTCAGTAAGCACCTTTGACGATGGTTCTAACCCAAACCATTATCAACAACAGGTGGTGGCCAGCGTCCCGATTCCGAAACCGTAACGAAGGTTCTTCGCCGAACAGCAGCGGGAAAATATGCGCGAGTTTCCCGGCCAACGGCGCGGCGACGATTACAAAGAAGGAGTTCTCATGAGCAGCCGCAATTCAACGAGTAATAGCTTTCATGTGGTCTGTTTGACGCTAGCCAGTGCCATTCTCCGTCCCCAGCGGTTCCTCTCCTTGGTTTTGTTCTTCTTGTACGTGCCTCTCGCTTTTGCAAATGGCCCGGATGTGATCAAGGCCTCTCGCCATGACGCTTCGCCACCTCTATGGCAAATGGCTATCGGCGCATCCTCCAACGGCGGAAGGAGCGACAGCCAGAGTCCCACGGCACGTGCGACGGGTGCGATGATCACTAACCCTAACTCGGACCCAGTGGCCGCGCCGCTCGCTGGCCCGCTTACCGACGTCACCCTCCTCAGCAACTTCGATGGTCAGAGCGCGCAGGACAATCGCAACTTGTTCGGTTTCGCTTTCGTACCCCCGGACACCAATGGCGCTGTCGGCGCGAAGCAGTTCGTACAAATGGTGAACGTAACCCTCGCGGTGTACGACAAATCGACTGGAGCGTTGCAGCTTGGCCCGGCCGCGATCCACACCCTCTGGACCGGTTTCGGCGGTCTCTGCGAGTTTGGTGGAGGCACGCCGACCTTTGCCGATGGCGGCGATCCGGTCGTGCTCTACGACCACTTGGCCGGGCGATGGCTGGTAACGCAATTGCAGTACGACACCACGTTCACCCAGACAGCGCAATGCGTCGCTGTCTCCACCAGTTCTGACGCTACAGGTTCCTACAACCGCTACGAGTATGACTTCGGCGCGAACTTCCCGGATTATCCAAAATTCAGCGTGTGGCCCGACGCGTACTACAACACCATCAACGTTTTCCCCGGCAAGGGCTTTGCTGGTGCGGAGGCATGTGCCTTTGACCGCAATGCCATGCTTTCCGGAGCGCCGGCCAGTGCGATCTGCTTCCAGCAACCTCCCACGGTTTCCAGCCTCTTGCCAGCGGACCTCGATGGCAGCACCCTTCCGCCCGTGGGCGCGCCGAATTACCTGGTGAGCCTCGCTGACTCCACCCATTTGAACTTCTTCCGCTTCCACGTCGACTTCAGCAATGTGGCTAACTCAACGTTCACCGGCCCGACACTCATCTCCGTAGCGCCGTACAGCGAGGTCTGCGCTCGCGCCATAACTCTGTCTTGTATTGCGCAGCCGAACCCGGGGGAAAAAGTGGATGGACTGGGCGACCGGGTGATGTTCCGGCTAGCCTACCGCAACTTCGGTGATCACGAGTCGCTGGTCGTCAACCACACGATTAAGGCCGTAACGCTCGCAGGCGTTCGCTGGTACGAGATCCGTAATCCGGCGGCGCCGTTCGTTTACCAGCAGTCCACGGTGGTCGATCCCGACGTGAACTATTGGCTCGGCAGCGTCGCCATGGATGGAATCGGCAACCTCGCCCTGGGTTTCAGCGCTTCCAGTCATAACGTGTTCCCAAGCATATATGTAGCTGGCCGCCAACCCATGGATCCCGCGGGTGCCCTATTCGGACCATTAGTGCTTGTAAACGGCAGCGGCGTACAGTTCAACTCGTTCCATCGTTGGGGAGACTATAGCTCCATGGTGCTTGATCCCACCGACGACTGCACCTTCTGGTACACGCAGGAATACTACGCGACAACCGGCAGCGTTAACTGGGCGACGCGGATCGGCTCATTCAAATTCAATAGCTGCAGAGGAAGAAACAAATAAGCCTAGGTCCCCGCAGGTGGCGGGGCCTTAGATTTGCACGAGCCGCAATGGTTTGTGACGGCTATACCCGAATTGTGTTCGTAATTTCTGATCCCCTTCGACACGTGCAATTTACGCGACCAGGTACGTCTTTTAAACGCTCTCATAGCGGAGTCCGTCCATCCTATCAGGAGGGGGCATTCTTCAACCGCGACGCGCCCGGGCCCCGCTAGGGAGAACCTGATGCACCCCACAATGAGAAATGGAATTCTTTCGCTAATCCTCCTATCTTCAGCAACATTGTGCGGCACGCACGGGGCACCAATTCCGCAGGCAGAGACGAAGCCGACATCCCCGCTGAATCCCCCGGCGCAAGCGCGGGTCATGCTCGCGCCAGGTCAGGTCACCGCAGCGCAGGTTCCACAAAAGGAGCCTATGCCCGCGGATGCGCGCAACCCGGACCGCATCTTGCGCGTGGGGCACAATGGTTCAGTTCAAGCCTTGGCGTTCAGGCCGGACGGGCGGTGGCTCGCTTCCGGTGGCTACGACAAAGTCATTATCGTGTGGAATCTTTCTTCAGGGCGTGAGGAGTTTCGACTCAGAGGCCAGAAGGATACAGTCACACCTCCACAACAGGGCTTGGAAAAGGAGGCCATCAGTTCGCTATCCTTCAACTCTGATGGAACGCGCCTTGCGTCAATGCACGTTTCTGGCGTCATAAGAGTGTGGAACCTACAGACTCGAAAGGTGCTCTTCGCGGTCAATCCTCATCGCATTCACTCCTACGGAGAATCCCTCGCGTACAGCGCGGACGGCAAATCACTGATCATTGCTGTGGAAAAGCGAGTGAAAGGAACGACGGAAACGGCGATCGGATTGTACGACGCCGATACCGCAAAGAGTCTGCGCACGATTCCAACGCAGTGGAATTTCCTCGCCGCCCTCGTGCCAACCAACGATGGCCGTCTGATCGCGGCGGGCACAGTTGGCGCCGACGATGATGACGATCCTTCGGGCTCGGTGCAGATTTTCGATGTGAACTCGGGCAACGTTCAAAAAACTTATCCGGTTGTCGCATCGTCGATCAGTCCGGACGGACGCTGGATGGCAAGCACCGATGAAATGGGGCCTTCCGGTCGGCACGCTATTCTTTGGAGCCTCGGCGACGGGAAACGGGAAGAGGGTTCATGACCTTACTTCGCGGAATAGTACCCGTTTGCTATTCCGTCCCGATGGGGAGGAAGTGGCCATCTTGCACGGCGGTTCAAATGCGATCGATTTTGTCTCCACGGCAAGCGGTCAAACGACGAGATCGCTGCCGGGCGGCGGTTACGGTTTGGGAACGGCGGCGTACAGCGCAGACGGAAAGCTGCTGGCTGCGGGTTCTTATGCGTATGGAACGATCAAAGTCTGGGACTTAAGTTCGATGCGGGAGCAGGTGACGCTACACGGCCAAAGTCCGGTGCAAAGGGTCGCGTTCAGCCCAGATGGTACCCTGCTCGCCACCACGTCGGGGGAATTGCGCATCTGGGACGTTGCAACCATGAGAGAGATTCGGACGCTGACAGATGCGCCCGTGAGCCAGGCAGTTTTCAGCGCGGACGGCAAATGGCTGGCCTCTAATCCCGGCGGGCAATTTCCAGGCTACGCGTTGAAAATCTGGAACACGAATACATGGCAGGAGGAGGCAAGTGTTCCCCAAGAGAAGGGCTTTCCTGCGTTTTGGCTGGCATTTAGCGAGGCAAAGTCCGCGCCACAAAAAATTGGCAATGTCATGTCGCGGCAATTCGTTTTCGACGGAGCATCTCACACGGTATGGGGTTCTACTTTGGCGATGGCTGTGAGCCCCGACGGAAGATGGCTCGCTCAGGCTGCTGGGCCCATGGGCGCGGTGGAAATCTGGGACACCACATCGGGGGAAAAACTGTGGACCATTCCTGCGCACAAGCTGATCGTCACCAAGTTATCATTCAGCCGCGATGGCCGGTGGTTGATTACTGTGGGGCAGGATAGCAACCCTGTGATGGTGCAAGGACAGCCGGGCGTGATGCTTTCCTACCCGCGTGTTTCGGTATGGAATACGGCGACATGGAAGCCGGAATTCTCCATCACGTTTCCAAGTACAGCAGGAACGGACGGCGAGATTTCAGCTGACGGGCGATTTCTAGCGGTCACGAAGGGAGGCAGCGTGACTCAATTATTTGACCTTGAGCAGAAAAAACCTGTTGCTGCCTTTGCCTCTCCCGATGGCCGCTCGGGATATGTGGCGATTAGCCCGGATGGAACGCTCCTCGTACTGGGGGCGCAGGAAGGCGTCCGGGTGTGGAAACTGCCAACAATCCCAGTGGCCCCGAATTAATGACCGCTCTCAATTCAAGATAAACACCCTGATAGGATTACTGGTGCAAATATCGAAATATCTGACGAACTGTAAAATCAAGCAAGTTGATGCCAGTTTTTGTACCGGGGCCGAAACGACGTAGGATCAGGTAAAAAGTGCGCGGCAAAGAACGCTATCCCTACATTGACAAAATGTGTCTTTTTCTTTCTAAAGTTCCGCGCACCAGGCACTTAGAACCAGGTAACAACACGATGGCTGCTTGGCAACCAGTTTGCGCCCATCTAACAGGGTTGTGCTGTGTCTGGGGAGGTTGACGTCGCTGATGCCCAATAAACGTCATATCGACAATGGGATGCAGAAATGCGAGCCAATCGGTGATGTTTAGTCCGATAAGAAGTCATGTCGAATCTGAAAAGAGGGCGACAAGGTTGCGCGGTTCACTGCTTGTCGCAGCGGCGGCGCTACTCCTTGTGCCGCAAGTGCGCGCGCAGGAAAACAGCGGCGCGCCAAGCGGTAATTCGTCACCGTCGGTGAATCCGGCAATGCGCTCAGAAGACCATTTCACGTGGATCGAGCAATTTGACGGAAGTTCGAACACCGAAGGCCAAGTGATGCTGCTTGACTCTTCCGCAGGCTACCTGTTCGGGCGACACCTTTTGGTTGACGCAGGGGTTCCCATTTATTTCATTCGCGCTAATACTACAACGGCTTCCGGAGCTTCCACGGCAAACTCGTTTACGGATCTGGGCGATGTTTACGGACAGGTTCGGCTATCGTTTCCCAATCCTGCGCTGAATTTCAAGACGCAGCTTACAGGACGCGCGCCCACCGGCAGCACGTCCGACGGAATCTCCACCGGGCACGCTACCTACGACTGGACAAATCGAATCGATCGTGACTTCGGCCACTGGACTCCATTCCTCGAAGTCGGCCTCGCGGACTCTATACCCGACACGTTCGTCTATCGGCGCCCTTTTGCTTCCTACGGAGAGCTCGCCCACTTCCAGGCCGGAGCTTCCTATCACGTGGTGAACTGGCTTAGCGTAGCGGCATCGGCCTTCGATGTCGCGCCATGGGGAACGCAGACAATCGACAGCCGGGTTGCTGGGAACGGGTCAGGCGCTTCCAACGGTCACGGCCCTCCGTTTTTGCAAGGCCCTAAGACAACTGGCGGTTCGAGCCTTGCCGCGGACAACGGATTTAGCGCTGGCGTGGATCTTTCGCCGGTGAAGGCCATGGATTTCACGGTCGCCTACAGCCGAAGTACGCACTACCATCTCAATACCGTTTCTTTTGGCGTCGCCGTGAACATGCGTTCGATCTTGCGTCATCCGGGTTTGTAGGTTTTGCAAAAGACCTGCTGATTCGGCGTAATTCCCTTAAGGAGGCAACACATGAAACGTATATTCGTGACCATCACGTTAGCGGCAGCGGCGGCTTGGATCATGGCGATTCCCGCTGCTGCGCAAGGGCGTAGCCAGAGCCATCCCGGCGGTGGGTCGGCTGCCGCCGGCTCGATGGGCGGAGGGCATGGGATGGACGCTTCCGGCAAGTCTGGTTCCGAAACGTCCGGCCCGCGCACGCCGGACCAGCTGCTCACGCAGAACACTCAGCTGTCCTCGAAACTTAGCGGGCTCCTGCCTGCTGGCACGGACCTTCAGACTGCGGCCGCCGGATACCGCAACCTCGGGCAATTCGTGGCCGCGGTGCACGTCTCGCACAGTCTGGACATCCCCTTCGCTCAGCTGAAGTGCACTGAGTTAGCCACCGCCGCCGCTTGTCCCGGCATGACCGTCCCGTCCAAGGGTTCGCACCTCGGCCAGGCCATTCAGGCGCTCAAGCCCGCGATGAGCTCGACGGACAGCAAGGCGGCCGCGAAGCAGGCGGAAAAAGAAGCTTCGGCTGACGCGCACTCATAATCATCCTGGACTTCAACCATTATGGCGGGGCCGGTTGAACCGGCCTCGCTACGCATCAATTGATGATGTCCGCGCCCCGTCGGGATCGTGCGGAAGTTTCTGATTTCGAGGAGAAGAGGAAGTGCAAGCGGCGGTGGGGATCGAACCCGGGGCCCCTTGACTCGTCCGGTTCCATCCGAGTGAAGGAGAATTCGGTCCAATTGATTTCAGTCCAACTCACCGTCGAACTGCGCTGAAAAGACAAAGAGAAAACCGGCTTGCCAGACTTGCCAATTAAGGGCCCCGTGAAAACAGCTAAGTGATTGTGGCGCCTTGCCTTAGCTTATTTTCCCCACTGTTCGCAATGAGGAGGTCGCCGGTTCGATCCCGGTCT
>DATFVD010000088.1:0-4778 GCA_035260505.1 Terriglobales bacterium | reverse complement strand
GCTCGCTTTCTTGGGCTGCAGTCAAATGGGTGATGCCATGAAAGCTGGTAAAGGAAATCATTCGGACAAATCCGGCAGAGGAATCGGACGAACTCGACGCGAGGTACGCACTTGCTCAGTTTGCGGTGCGAAGTTTTCGGTAGGGAAGGAAAGTGACTTTTGTCCTGTTTGCATGCTGCGTGGCGTTTTGATCGCCGAGAGCCAGTCAACCGAGCCGCTGAAGCCAGGCTCAGAAACGATAGGCAGTTCTTCAGGGGACAAGCCGGTCTGCTCGCCTCGCCGGTTTCAAAATTACGAGTTGATCAAAGGCGAAGACGGCAAACCGGTGGAGTTGGGCCGGGGAGCCATGGGCGTGACCTATAAGGCGATAGATACTAATTTGCGTCGCTTTGCTGCTTTGAAGGTGATTTCGCCTCGGTACATTCGGAACGAATGGATTCGAGAGAGGTTTGTCCGAGAAGCGCGCGCAGCGGCGTCCCTCCGGCATGAGCACATCGCATCTGTCTACCATCTCGGCTTTACCGGTTCGAGGTGTTTTTACGCGATGGAGTATGTGGAAGGGCAGACTCTAGAGCAGATCCTCCATTTGCGCGGGGCATTGCCGGAAGAATTCGCTTTGGAGATCACTTCTCAGGTCGCGGCTGCTCTTGCTGTGGCTCATCAACGCGAACTGGTGCATCGGGACATCAAGCCATCCAATCTTATAGTCTCTTTCGACCAGAAGAATAGGCCGATAGTCAAAGTCATCGATTTCGGTCTGGTCAAAGTGGTCACAAGCGTTTCCGATGATTCGTCCGCTTCCGCGCCTGGCGTACTTCTGGGGACGCCTCACTACGCGAGCCCGGAACAGTTTAGCGGCGGCAAAGTAGATGCTCGGTCGGACATGTACTCTCTCGGAGTAACTTTCTGGCATATGCTGACGAACACGACGCCGTTTCGCGGTTCGCCGGCTGGCGTTGCCGGTAAGCACCTGCACGCACCTTTGCCAATCGACAGATTGCGGCATTTGTCTCTACCGGTTGTTGCACTGGTTACGCATCTGTTAGAAAAGGATCCTCACGACAGACCGCAAACAGCCGAAGAACTGCTCACTTTGCTGAGCTCGACGATGAGGTCGCTCGGTAATCCACTAGCGGCACCCCGAGAGGTCCGGAGGCCACAACTGCCATCCAGGTCGCTCAAAGTGCGCAGTAGAAGCTATCCGGCCCGAGGTGGTGATCCGCAGCAGTTGCTTGAGCCTTGGGATTTTGCGCCTTTTCTAATAGAGAAGTTCAAAGGTTTCGTCGGACGAGAGTGGCTTTTCCGAGAGATTGACGAGTGGCGCTCGAAAGATAGTCCCGCCGTCCTCTTGATTGTCGGGGAACCAGGGATCGGAAAATCGGCCATTGTCGCGGCGCTCGTTCAACGGAATCTCAAGGGTCAGGTCCTCGCTTACCACTGTTGCCGAACTGACACGCCGGCAACGCTGGAGCCGGCAAGCTTCGTACGGAGTCTGGCTGGCATGTTCTCCGGACGGCTCGCGGAATACACGAAGGCGCTGGAATGTTCTTCAGTTAAAAACGCTCTTCGGCGCGCCGACACAGACCCGGAGAGCGCGTTCGAGGCCGCGGTTCTCGCCCCCCTTCATAAAATTACGCAGCCTCAGAAAAAAAGATATTACCTGCTCATTGATGCCCTCGACGAATCGCTGACTCGCGCCCACGCGCCTACGATCTTCGATGTGCTTTGTACGCGCCTGGACCGTTTACCGCCATGGTTAGGCTTGATTGCTACCACACGAAACGATCCAGGCGTGCTCAATCCATTACGCAGCCTTCGCGTTCAAATCATCACTGCTCAGGATCCAAAAAACCAGGATGATGTGCGCCGCTTCATTCGATTCCGCTTTCGCGAGGCGCCCTTCCGCCAGAAGGCAAAGGCCGATCGCAACACCTTGGCGAGACTCGAAGATGATCTTCTTCGCTCCAGCGCGGGTAATTTTCTCTTCGTGCGAACCGCGCTCGATGCAATCGAAAGTGGGCAACTCAGCTTCGATCAAATCGAAAACCTGCCGCCTGGTCTAAGCAGCCTTTACGAGATTTTCTTCCGTCGCCTCTTTCCGAACCCGGCCAAAGATTTTAGCCGGTCGCGCAAGGTCTTGGAAAGCATCGCGGCCGCGCGTGAACCGCTTACCAGAGAACAAATCGCCGCTGCGACCGGCCTGGATCCGGAAGAGGAACTCCTCGGCGTTCTTTCTCGTTTGGCCTCGTTCGTGCCTGCTTCTGAGGGTCGCTATGCTGTCTTCCACAAATCGCTCTTTGACTGGCTGTCGGGCTGGGATAAGCCGAAGGACCAGCCGTTTGCCGGAGCCTACCACGTAAATCTCCAAAAGGGTTCGGCTCACTTGGCCGACTGGTGCTGGGCTCAGTACCAGCGCGATTCTTCGCAGATTTCTCCCTACTGCGTTCGACACTTACCAGCCCATCTCCATCAAGTCGGTCGCGACCAACTCTTGTCGACTGTTCTCAGGGATTTCCATTTCATCCAAGCGAAATTGGAAGCTACTGACGCCAGCGCGCTCATTGCAGACTATGAGTATTTACCCGCAAAGGCCGATTTGCGATTGGTACAGTTGGCTATCCAACTCTCAGCGCACGTTTTGGCTCGCGATTGCCGCCAGCTGGGGAGCCAATTGATAGGCCGTTTGCTCGGCAATTCGGCCGCCGATATCCAGGCTCTGTTGAATGGGGCCGCCGAGAGTAACGACTGGCCCTGGCTTCGGCCTCTGACCCCGAGCCTCACTCCGCCGGGGGGACCTCTGATTCGTACGTTCAAAGGCCATACTTCCTGGGTCCACGCTGTGGCGCTAACGCCGGACGGGCGATTCGCCATCTCGGGCTCGTGGGACGGTACGTTGCGGATGTGGAACTTGCAGAGCGGCGAATCGTTGCGCACGCTCGAGGGCCACATGGACTGGGTCCATGCCGTGGCGGTAACACCCGATGGCGCCCGCGCCATATCGGCCTCGTCTGACCGAACACTGCGGGTGTGGGAATTGGAGAGCGGCCAATCGCTGCGTACGCTCGAAGGCCATACGGACAGGGTTAACGCCGTGGCAGTAACGCCCGATGGCGCCCGCGCCGTCTCTGCCTCGTCTGACCGAACGCTGCGGGTGTGGAATTTGGAGAATGGCCAATTACTGCGCACGCTCACAGGCCATCAGGACGTGGTCAATGCAGTTGCGCTAACATCCGACGGCCACGTTGCTGTGTCGGCTTCCTCTGACCATACGTTGAGGGTGTGGGATTTGGAGAGCGGCCAACTGGTGCGCACGCTCCAAGTCCATGTGGATTGGGTTAACGCTGTCGTGGCATCGCCCGACGGGCGGCGCGTCATCTCGGGTTCGGCTGACAACACGTTGCGGGTGTGGGACTTAGAGAGTGGCCAATCGGCGCGCATGCTCGTGGGCCATACCAATAAAGTCACTGCCGTGGTTCTAATGCCGGACGGGTGCCGCGCCATCTCGGGGTCCGCTGACCATACGTTGCGGATGTGGGACTTAGAGAGAGGTCAATTGATCCGTACGCTCGAGGGCCATACGGATTGGGTCACCGCCGTTGTGGTAACACCGGACGGGCGGCGCGCAATATCAGCCTCTGCCGACCATACGCTACGTATGTGGGACTTAGAGAGGGGACAATCGGTACACGCGCTCGCCGGCCATACCGATAGCGTCACTGCCGTGGCGCTGACGCCCGACGGAGGGCGCGCCGCTTTGATCTCAGATTACCAAACACTGCGGGTGTGGGACTTGGAGAACGGCCAATTGCTGCGCACGCTCGAAGGCCATACGGACTGGGTCACCGGCATAGCCGTGACGCTTGATGGGCGCCACGCCGTCTCAGCCTCGGCTGACTATACGCTGCGGGTGTGGGACTTGGAGAGTGGCCGCTCGGTGCGTACTCTCGCGGGCCATACGGACTTGGTCAGTGCCGTAGCCGTAACGCCGGACGGGCGCTTCGCCATCTCGGCCTCGACTGACCATACCCTACGGATATGGGACTTGGAGACCGGCCAACCGACGCACACGCTCGAAGGCCTGGTGAACCTGGTCAGCGCCGTTACGGTAACGCCTGATGGGCGGTACGCCCTATGGGGATCGGATGTCGGGGCGCTGCAGGTCTGGGACTCCGAGATGGGCGAAACGGTGCGTGGCCTCAAAGGCCATACGGACTGGGTTACTGCTGTCGCAATAACACCCGACGGGCGCCGCGCCATGTCTGCCTCGACAGGCGGGGCACTACGGCTCTGGGATTTGGAGAGCGGCCAATTGGTGCGTATGCTCGAAGACCACGGCAACCCAGTCAATGCGGTGACGGTGACACCCGACGGACAGCGGGCCATTTCGGCCTCCTCTGACCATACGCTGCGGGCCTGGGACGTCGAAAGCGGAATCTACATCGCTGCCTTCACCGGTGAGAGCCCTATGTCGCGCTGCGCTATTGCGCCCGACGGGCGAACGATTATCGCCAGAGAAAAATCCGGCCGAGGGCACTTTTTGCGGCTGGAAGGTTTAGATTAAGTTCTTGCAGCTCATCCGAAATCGGAATCTGAAGAAGACTCATTTTTATGGCCTCGAGCTTACCCCGTTTGATCCCTTCCCCAACTGATGAGGTGAATTATCAGGAGACCTCTTTCGGTGTCGACGCCGTAGCGCGAAACGTTTGCAACACGTGGGAGGAAGCAATGACAAATCCCGCCTTCGACGCTGTCGTTATCGGCAGCGGGATGTTCGGCGG
>DATFVD010000087.1:0-14318 GCA_035260505.1 Terriglobales bacterium | reverse complement strand
TGGACTTCACCAGCATCACGGCCAAACCGAGGCCGACAGCCGCGCTCACCAACGTGCTCTGGAATTCGCGCCGGTACATTGCCGCTGCAATCAACCCCACCAGGACCAACGCGAAGATGGCCTTCTCAATCGGCACCGGGCGCATCACTCCCAGCCCCACCGAGCGCGAAATGGCGCTTGACGTCACGCCAGAAAAGAACTTTCCCACCGCTCCCGACCGCGCATAGGGCACTAGGAAAGCGATCACCGGACTGATGAGTCCGCAGATAAACGGGAGCGCCAACCGGAGCATCCTGCCGAATCGCTCGCCTGTCGCTGCCTGCCGCACGCTTCGTTCGCCGGCCAGGATCAGCGCCACCAGCACGCCCGCAGGCATCAGGAAATGGTAGATCTCGCCTGTCTCCAGTCGGGCGCGGAACACATAAATGACTGTCGCCATGAACAACAGCAGGGCGCTCGTGCTGAATACGCGATACGAAATTGCCGCTTTCCCGGTCTGGGCGGCTTCGGGATCTCTCAGTTCGTCGCTCTGTCCCTCGCTCTGTTCAAGGAACGCCAGAAACAGCAGCACTCCCGCAATGTAGTAGGCGCCAATTACTTTGATCAGTATCGATACGCCCCCACAGAGGCCTGCAAAAAATAGCCATCGAGCCTTGCGCACATCCAGGTAGCGCAGCAGCGCAGCCGCTCCAAATGTGGCGAAGAACAGGTTGTACCAGGACGGCATGGCTGCTGGATAATTCGGGTAGCTCCAGGCCACGGCCAGCAGCGTGATCAGCCCTGCTGTGATCGCGGACGTAAAACGCAAGGCAACACAATAGACGGCGGGAATCCAAGCGAGAAAGAAGAGAAACGCGCAGATTCGCAAGGACATCAGGCTTACGCCGAACGCGCGAAACGCCAGTGCGTGGATCAGGCTTAGACCGCCCGTATAAATTTCCGTGAAATCCCGATGCGGAAGCTGCCCCTGCATCACACGCAGCGCACTCTGCGCCAAGGTACCGTCGTCGGCCGGAACCCAACCGCTGCCGAGGTGGAGGCCGACATAAACGCCCGCAACGGCAAGAACCGCGGCCAGAACCGTTAGGCGAGCCACCCAACCCTGAGCTGCGGCCAGTACGGTCACCTCATGTTCGCTGGCGGCGGCCGCGCGCTGTTCCCGCACCCTTATTCCCACATTCAAGGCGGGATCAATCCTTGTCCCTGACGTTGCGGAAGTCTCGTCCATTTCCTTCTTCACTTTGCCTCCAGCGCCGTCAGCCTCATCTTCGCTTCTTTGCTGTCCTGATTGAGTAACAATGCACGCTGATACTCGACGCGGGCTGCGGGAATATTTCCGCTCTGCTCAAAGGATTCGGCTAGCCAGTAGTGATAATCCCAAACCTTCGGATCCATGGCCGCGGCCTGCAGCAGGTAAGGTTGCGCCTCTGCGTTCTGACCATCCCGTAGGAGTGCGCGCCCCAGAAAATGTTTCGGACCCGCCTGCTCCGGGACCAACTGCACGGCGCGTGACAATAATTGTTCGGCGTCCTTGTACTCGCCGTTTATCAGATGAATATTGCCGCAGTTGTAGAGAGCCGAAAAAAGATTGGGCTCTTTCGCCAGAATCTCCGAGCACAACGCCAGCGCCCGGGGATAGTCGCCCATTTGTCCATACAGACCGGCCACCCCTGCCATCCCTACTTCCGACTTGGCATAGTCCGGATTCACACGATCCAGCCACACGCGCCCTTCCGCGAATCGACCCGCGCGGATGTAAGCTTCAGCCAACGCCAGCGGCCCATATCCATACTCGGGATGATCCCGCACTACCAACTCGGCCAGGGCGATTGCGCGATCATGCGCGCCGCGCTGGCTGTATTCTTTTGCCAGCCCGGCGTTCGCGTACGGATTTCCTGGATACAGAGATTGCCCGCGCACCAGAAGGAGAAGGTCGTTGCTCCAATAGACCTGCTGCGCAATTGACGCACACACATAACCGCTGCACAGCACGAGGACCGCCGCCCCTTGCACTGCCCGGGCATTCCATCCCTTGAGCGCAGGCAACCGCCGCAAGCCCAACGCCGCTAGAATCGAAAATCCAATCGACGGCAGATACATGTAACGGTCACGGACGAAATCGCCGTTGCCAAAATTCCTCAGGTACAGCGCCGGAGCCAATCCAACCAGTAACCACATTCCCGCAAACGCAATCGTGGAATTGCCTTCACGCCGGTTCCAATACCACAACCCCAATAGCACTGTCCCCAGCACGAACGCGGGGACCACGACTTGACTCAAGATTGCGGTGGTTACGTAGGGCGTGTAGTAAAGTCCGGTGATGCCGAGGGGAATCAGCAACTGCCGGAGATAAATCGAGAGCACGAGTGGCAAGGTTCGCGCGACGTCGATCATCCCGTGGTTGGGATCAAATTGCCCAGTGGAATGCAGGAGCGCATGCTTTCGCAGTACCGCATAGGCAAGCGTCACCGCCGCGTACGGCGCCGCCTCGATCACCGCCCCGAGCGTTCTCCTGATTGGCGACGTCTTGTCCGCCGCCGGATGGAGCCAGGCATAGATTCCCACCAGCGCCGCAAACACCACCGCCATCTCTTTCGTGAGCAGGGCGCACGCCAGCAAGATGAGTGATGCAATCCACCACGCCGATCTCTTCCCGGATTCGGGGTTGTATTCTGCATCGCGTCCGTTCAGAAACGCTGCAAACGCCGACGCGGCAAAAATCGTGACCATCGTGTCCGATGCCGCGGAAATCCAGGTGGCCGGCTCAATATGAACCGGATGCAGCGCAAAGATCAGCGCTGCCAGCGCCGATGTCCAGTATTCCAGTCCCAGCCGCCGCGCCAGCCAAAATACTGCAAGCACCGCGCCAACGTGCAACAGAACCGCTCCCAGGTGCCATCCCCAGGGCCGAAGTCCGAACAATGTGTAATTCAACATCGACCACGCCACGAACAGTGGCCGGTAATACACCTGGTGTCGCGCCACGTGGTACCACAAATCGCTCCCGAACGCGCGTGGCAGATTGCCCCACGTCCGGATGATCGGACTGTTCACAATCTGCGGCCAGTCATCCCATACGAAATCGAAAGACAGCGAGCCGCTGTAAACCACAAATGTGACCAGCCCCAGCAAAGGCAGCAGGACGCTCGGCCGGCGCAGGTACTTTGCCAGCAGTTCCGATCCGCTCGGTTCCGCTTGCCCTTGTGTCTCGTCCATGTCCATGGGGTTCGTGGGGAGAGAGTCGTTCGCTCTCGATCAGCTCATACTAACCTCCCGTTCCCACCCGGCGCATGTTACTCAGGTTACCTAGGTGTGCCACTTATTCCCGCATTTCGCCCTCTTGTTTATGCGACGATCATTCCATGGGGTCTGTCACCGGAGCCAAACCCGCCAGGGGGCCGTCCCCGGTATTGTGCGTCGATCTCGATGGCACTTTGATCCGGGGCAATGTCCTTTGGGAGTGCGTTCTCGTCCTCCTGAAGACCCGCCCCGTCACGCTCCTGCTGCTTCCCTTCTGGCTGCTTGCGGGGCGTGCTTCCCTCAAACACCGTCTTGCCTCCAGGGCGCATCTCGACCCCACTCGCCTTCCCTATCGACAGCAGGTTCTTGACCTTATCCAGCAGGAAAAAGCGACCGGCCACCGTATCGCGCTCGTAACCGCAGCCGACCGCGAGATTGCCGAAGCGATTGCCGCCTATCTCGGCGTCTTTGACGAAGTCCACGCCAGCGACGGCAAGATGAACCTCAAGGGCGCGAATAAAGCTTCGTTTCTAGCCCAGCATTTCGCACAGACCGGGTTCGAATATATCGGCGACTCTGCCGCCGATGTGGAGGTTTGGCGCAATGCTCGCGCAGCATACGTGGTCGGTACCGAAGCCCGCGCCGGTCAAGCGGCTGCCGTGACCACAGTCAAAGGTACGATCCTCGAATCGCGGGTATCGCTCCGAACGCCTTTTGGTACCTCGATCGGCACGTGGGTCAATGCCCTTCGTGGACACCACTGGGCGAAGAATCTTTTGCTCTTCCTGCCCCTTGCTCTGTCCCACAACCTCGCGGTCGAGTCGTTGGTCCGCACCCTCGCAGGCTTCGCGCTCTACGGCCTCTGCGCCTCTGGACTCTATATTCTCAACGACCTCCTCGATCTCCATTCCGATCGCGAACATCCATGGAAAAAGGAGCGCCCCATCGCCGCCGGCGACATCTCAATCCCGCAGGGCTTGGTTGCATCATTTATCTTGCTCTCCTCGGCACTCGGTCTGGGCTTTCTCCTTGAGGTGAAATTCGGTCTGGCCTTGCTCGGATACTCCGCGCTTACCATGTTGTATTCGTTCTATCTCAAAAAGATTGCCCTGCTGGACGTCTTCGTGCTTTCCAGCTTCTATAGCTTTCGCATCCTTGCCGGAGCGCTGATTTCCGCCACGCCACTCTCGCAATGGTTCCTGGCGTTCTCAATGTTTTTCTTTCTTAGTCTGGCCATGGCGAAGCGCTATTCTGAGTTACTTCACGCCGGCGATTTAGTTAAGGCTGGTAACTCCGGACGCGGCTATCACACCGGCGACCGCGAACTTTTGCTTTCTCTCGGCGTCGGTAGCAGTTTTTCGGCGGTCGTCATATTCAGCCTGTACGTTCAGAGCCAGGACGTGCGCCTGCTCTATTCCTCGCCGGAGTTTCTCCTTCTGCTCTGCCCCATCGTTCTTTACTGGCTCAGTCGAAACTGGCTTCTGGCGCATCGCGGGGAATTGAAAGAAGACCCGGTGACGCTCGCCATTCGGGACCCGATCAGTTACGGGGTAGCCTTGGCCGCGGCGCTCGTAATTGCCGCGAGCATGATAAACATGACTTTCTAGTATGTCTGGTCAATCAGCCGCAATCTTGCGCAAGAAAACCGCAGCTCCGCAACTCACGAAACGAATTCTCTCGTGGGGCCGTTACCCGAAGACCGCGCACCGTCGTGTTCACAGGCCTGCATGGAACGACCAGCTGCCGGAAATTCTCAGCGCCGCCGAGCCCGGTTCCCTGCTCCCCTATGGCCTCGGCCGCAGCTACGGCGACTCTTGTCTCAACGATCGCCGCGAACTGATCGATTGCCGGCGCCTCAACCGCATCCTCGGATTCGACGAATCAACTGGCATGCTCCGCTGCGAGAGTGGCGTCAGCCTCTCCGACATTCTCGACATATTTCTTCCTAAAGGATGGTTCCTTCCCGTCACCCCCGGCACGCGTTTCGTCACTGTCGGCGGAGCCATCGCCAACGACGTCCACGGTAAGAACCATCACTGCGCTGGAACCTTCGGCACTCATGTCCGCCAGATCGGCCTGCATCGCTCGAACGACGGCCTGGTAATCTGCAATTCGGAAGAGAATTCCGACATGCTGCACGCGACCATTGGCGGTCTCGGCCTGACCGGAGTAATTGCCTGGGCAGATATCCAACTCAAACGCATTGCCGGTCCCTGGATCGATGCCGAGTCCATACCCTTTGAATCGTTGAACGCTTTTCTTGACCTGAGCGGCGCAAGCAACGACCGCTTCGAATACACCGTGGCGTGGCTTGACTGCTTCGCTGGAAAGAACCCTCGCGGCATCTTTTTTCGCGGCAACCATGCCGCCGATCGTGGTAAGGAAGTCCACGCCAAGCGCGGACTCAAACTGCCCGTCGCATTGCCGGGATGGATGCTCAATCGTTACTCTGTAAAAGCCTTCAATACTGTCTACTACAAGATTCATGCAGCCAGGAAAGGCGCCGCCGTTGTTCCTTACGACTCGTTTTTCTATCCGCTTGATTCGATTCGCCAATGGAATCTGCTCTATGGCAAACAGGGGTTTCTGCAATATCAGTGCGTAATCCCGGAAACGAACGTCGAGGCCGTCGAGGAAGTGCTCGATCGCATCGCGCGCTCTGGCATGGGCTCTTTCTTAGGTGTGCTCAAGCAATTCGGCTCCGCGCCAACGGCAGGCATGCTCTCATTCCCGCGCCCCGGACTCACCCTCGCGCTCGACTTCGCCATGCGCGGCGAGCGCACGCTCAGACTCATGCAGTCACTCGATGAGATTGTCCGGCAAAGTGGTGGGGCGCTTTACCCCGCAAAAGACGCTCGCATGAGCCCCGCTCTGTTTGAAGCATCGTTCCCGCGCTGGCGCGGCTTTGTTCCCTATATCGACCCGAAGATGTCGTCCTCGTTCTGGCGACGCGTGACGGGGGCGCAAGGACCGCAGCCGCTATGAAGAAGGTCATCATTCTCGGCGCCACTTCCGGCATTGCATTGGAAGTCCAGCGCCAACTCGCTCGCCGGGCCTGTGAGTTACTTCTCGTGGCTCGCTCACCCCAGCGCCTTTCCGATCTCCAATCCGACTTACTCGTCCGAGGCGCGCCACAAGTCTCGACTTACTCTGCTGACTTGGCCTCTATTCAGCAGCACGCCGCCATCTTCGAGTTCGCCCGGCACACGTTTCCCGACTTTGACACCGTGCTCCTCGCTTATGGCTCCATGCACGACCAGAAGCATTCGGAAACTTCGGTCGACGTTCTCCTGGAAGAATTGCAAGTCAACTTTGTCAGCGCCACCGCGATCCTCACCCTGTTTGCCGCCGATTTGGAACGTCGGCGCACTGGATGCCTGGCCGCCATCACCTCCGTCGCCGGAGATCGCGGACGCCGCTCCAACTACGTTTACGGATCCTCCAAAGGCGCACTTTCACTCTTTCTCCAGGGACTCCGCAGCCGTCTTCATCCTGCCGGAGTGCGGGTCATCACTATCAAGCCGGGACCGGTCCAGACTCCCATGACCGATCACCTCCCCAACGCCCCACGCTTTGCCGATCCGGAGCAGGTTGCCCGCGACATCGTACGCGCCCTCGAACGCCGAGCACCCGACGTCCTCTACACCCCGAAAATCTGGCGCTACATCATGGCCGCTGTCCAACAGATCCCGGAGACCATCTCCAAACGCTTGTCGTTCTAGGGCACGAGGATAGGTGTGTCCGCACCATAGGGAAATTCCGCAGGCAGCGGCGAAGCAAGACTCATAGGAAAAGGGCCGCATCGCTGCGGCCCCTCGTGTTGTTGTCAACTCGTTACTCTGATCCTACCTTCTTCCGCGTCCGCCGCCACCACCGCCGGAATGGCCACCACCGTGACCTCCTCCAGGGCCGCCGCCCGGGCCGCGTCCGCGCCCGCGCCGCCGGCGATTGCGGTCGCGATCGCCACCACCGCCGCTCGGACGTCCTTCACGTGTACCTTCCGGCCGCGCCGCGCCTGCCTCTACCGAGGCGACTACTCCATCTACACGGTTGAAGTTCGGTTCATCATCCGCGTCGAAATCCGCGCCGCCTTCGATCACCGCCGTAGGGGATCCTTGCGGAGCGCTGTACGACGCCGATGGCGGTATCGAGCCCGATGCCTCATCGCCTTCTGGAGGAGGCGGAGCCCCGCCCATCTTGGCTCGCTGCTCTTTCAGAATTGCCTTCCGCGACAGCTTGATGCGGTTGCCTTCGACGGCCAGAACTTTCACCAGTACCTGGTCGCCTTCTTTCAGTTCATCGCGAACGTCTTTGATTCTGTGTTCGGCGACTTCACTGATGTGCAGCAATCCATCCAAGCCCGGCAGAATTTCGACGAACGCGCCAAAATCCGCCAAGCGGCTGACCTTACCCAGATACGTCTTCCCTACCTCAGCCGAAGCCGTCAAATCGCGGATAATCTGCAAAGCCTTGTTCGCAGAGACTTCATCGTTCGAAGCCACGTTGACCTTGCCGGAATCTTCCACGTCGATTTTCACGCCCGTTTGCTCGATGATGCTGCGAATCATTTTGCCGCCGGGCCCAATCACGTCGCGAATCTTGTCCACCGGAATCTGCAGGGTGTAGATCCTGGGCGCGTAAGTCGAGACCTTCACGCGACCTTCGGTGATGATCTCGTCCATCTTTCCAAGAATGAACAACCGTCCCCGCTGCGCCTGCGCCAGCGCTTCCCGCATGATCTGCGGAGTGATGCCGGCAACTTTGATATCCATCTGCAGCGCGGTGATGCCGTCCTTGGTTCCCGCAACCTTGAAATCCATGTCGCCGTAATGATCTTCCGCTCCCGCAATGTCGGTCAGGATGGCGTACTGTTCGCCTTCCTTCACCAATCCCATCGCAACGCCAGCCACTGGAGCTTTCAACGGCACGCCTGCATCCATCAGCGAGAGTGAGGCGCCGCAAATCGTGGCCATCGACGACGATCCGTTCGACTCCAGAATGTCGGAGACGACCCGCATGGCGTAAGGCCAGTCGTCCAAGGTCGGTAGGACTGCGGAAACGGCGCGCTCTGCGAGTGCTCCATGGCCGATTTCGCGGCGTCCTGCACCACGCATGAACCCGACTTCTCCCACGGAGAACGGGGGGAAGTTGTAGTGGAGCATGAACCGTTTCTTGGCTTCACCTTCAAAGCCCTCGAGACGCTGCATGTCGTCACTGGTGCCGAGCGTTGTCGTAACTAATGCCTGAGTTTCACCGCGGGTGAAGACTGCGCTACCATGCGCGCGCGGCAGAACACCGGCTTCGATCCAGATCTCGCGGATCTGGTCGAAGGCGCGCCCGTCAGGACGGCGCTTGTGATCGATCACCTGATTGCGGAAAATACGCTCACGCAGTGTCTCGTAATACTCTTTCAGCTTGGCCTTGGCGGGTGCATCGTCTTCGGGGATGGCAGCTTGCAGCTCTTTCTCCAAAGTGCGGACGAGTTCGTAGCTTTCGGCTTTCGGATGCTTCTGGGTATCGAGAGCGTCCGATAGCTGCTTGCCGATCTTCGATTCCAGACCCTTGAAATACGCATCGTCGAATTCTGGCGGCGTCACCTTGCGTTTCGGCTTGCCAACCTTGCTGCGCAGTTCGTTGATGGCGGCACAGATCTTCTTGATTTCGGTGTGCGCAAATTCGATCGCGTCGACCACCGTTTCTTCCTTCACTTCTTTCGCGCCCGACTCGATCATGACAATCGCATCAGCCGTGCCTACGACCATGATGTTGAGCAGTCCATCACGCATTTCAGCGTATGTGGGATTGGCGATAAAGCGGCCTTCCACCAGGCCAACGCGCACGGCCCCGATCGGGCCAAGAAATGGGATATCGGAAAGGGTAAGAGCCGCGGAAGCAGCGTTGATGCCGCAGACATCGGGATCATTTTCCGTGTCGGCGGACAGGACAAAGGCGATGACCTGGGTCTCGCACTTGAAGCCTTCAGCGAACATGGGACGAACCGGCCGGTCAATCTGGCGGCTGGTAAGAACCTCGCGCTCACTCATGCGCCCTTCGCGCTTGATGAAACCGCCGGGGATTCGTCCGCCGGCATACGTGTATTCGCGGTAGTCAACCGTGAGCGGAAAGAAGTCGATGCCCAAACGGGGTTCGGGATTCGAGGTAGCAGCGGCGAGGACTACGTTTTCGCCAAAACGCACGATGGCGGAACCACCGGCCTGCTTGGCAAGTTTTCCAGTTTCGATGGAGAGCTGTTTTCCGCCTGCGATTTCAACGGAAACTTTAATGGCTTCGGGCTTCATAGATCATCCTTTATATGGGCAGAAGGGCATGCGCGCGGGCACGGAGTTCGCGTGGACAGGGCGGATGCCAGGCGGCGGTTGGGAACGCACTTTGCTAAGGCTCTCGGGTCTGGAACCGGCTCCTCACGGAGCCGGTCGCGCTTGTTATTTGCGGATTCCGAGCTTGGAAATAACGGTCTTATACCGTTCCGAGTCGTACTTCTTCAAGTAGTCAAGCAGACTACGGCGTCTGCTCACCATCATGAGAAGTCCGCGGCGCGAGCCGTGATCTTTCTGGTGCGCTTTGAAGTGTTCCGTCAACTGACCAATGCGCTCGCTCAACAGCGCGATTTGAACTTCGGGACTGCCGGTATCGGTAGCGTGCGTGCGATACGTGTCAACGACGGATTGCTTTTGCTCTCTGGCTAGCACTAACCTGTTGCACTCCTGTCTCTTCTCGTTTTCGTAACGATTTTGATGGTAACACGCGCCCGTCAAAGGTGGCAAACAGCAGCCGGTTCGTGGCTCCGCTCACTGCTGGCCCGACGAGGCGCCCGTCGCTCCACTAAAAGTTGATCTTCAGGATGGTACCGTTTACGCCGACCAGCCATCCCGCTTTCGGACTCGCAAAAGCGACGGCCCAATAGCCGCTAACACCGGGGAGCGCGAACCAGGTATTGCCCTCATCAGGGGTCCAGGCCGCTCCTCCCGCATTCGCAGTGATCACCACCGCCTGCCCACCGTCTTCGTCTTGGTCGCCGCCAGCTCGACCTACGTAGCTTAAGCCGAAAATGGCTCCTGTGACCGGAGGCGCATTCGTAAGCTTCCAGGTATGACCGCCATCGCTGGACGTGGCCGTGCGCGCGTTATTGGGGTCACTTGGATCCAAATCACCGCCACCCACGATGCCATGCCAAGGGTCACGGAAAGCCACCGTGAATGCGCCCGCGCTGGGCGAACTGACAAGCGGTGTGTCGTAAGCGTTCCACGTGTCGCCGCCGTCTCGGGTGCTGAGGATTCTCGCTATCGTCGAGCCGCCGGTCGCAATCCAGGCATTCATCCCGCCTTGGGTTGCGACGCAGGTGCCGCTGGCTGCAAACGACGCTTCACCCGGCAAGGCCGGCGGCATAGTCCCGCTGATGTCCTGCCAGGTCTTGCCATCGGTGTTGCGGAGATCGGGAAACACTCCGTTCACCGAGTCGCTGTGCGAGATACCGCGCTGCGGTGTCCAGAACGAGAAACAATCGTAGAACGCGCTAGGATTCTGATTCTGAAACTGCATCGTCCAGCTCGCGCCGCCGTCTACTGTTTTATAAATGCGAAAGTCTGTGGGATTGTTCCCGATAGATTGCAGATAGGCGACCTTTTCGCTCACCCCCTGCACATCGCGGAACTGCAGCGTCTCGGCCCCGGGAACCACCGCAGCTTTCCACGTCGCTCCGCCGTCGGTAGTCAGAAGAAAAGTGCCGCCGCGACCGGCTGCCCATACCACGCGCGAGTTTACCGGACTGATTGCAATCAGTCCCTGCGTGGTTCCGCTGTTTTGCGGAGTCAGGGTGGGCTGATGAATTTTCGCTTGCATCGCGACGGAACTCAGGATCGCGAAAGCGACCATCAGGAAAGAAACCAGAACGCGTTTCGACATGGCCATTTCTCCGGAGGGAAGTATAGGCCCGGTCTGTAAAGGGCGTCAAACGCGGCATCTGCGGGAGTAGTCGAAGGGTAGTCGACGGAATGACTAGCCCGCCTTCTTCGCTCGTACGCCTTCGCCATAGACGACTACGGGTAGCTGTGCTCCGCGGCCCAGTTCGAGGTTATACTTAGAAAGAACGCTCGCAATCGACGGCGGATGCGTCAATCCTCTGGTTCAATCCAGGGAAAAAGCTGGGCCCACCCTACAGCAACACTTCATGTAGCCGGCCATAATATGAAAATATAAATACGGGGAGACTTCACATGCCACGAGGCCGATCAACTTTCACCAAACGTCAGAAAGAGCAAGCGCGGCAACAGAAACAGCGGGACAAGAATGAGCGCAAGACACAGCGCAAACAGGATCAACCGGAAGGCGTTGTGGTGGACGAAGCGGAAGAATTGCGTCAGATGCGTGAACACGCCGCCGAGCAGGCCGCCCTGTTCGGTATCGGCAGCGACGACGACGAATCCAGTTCGATCGATGTCTCCATCCCGCCACGGCATTAAGGCTGATCGCTAGACGCTTTGGAAGATTCGCCGGAGCGCAACGCTCCGGCGAAGCCAGCCCACTCAATAACAATTTATGGTGGAGTGCCGGGCGTCCCGCCCGGCCGTCGAACTACTGGACGGGCGAGGGCGCCCGTCCACCGCGAACTAAACGAAGACCTCGCCCGGCAAGGCGGTTAACGTCCGCGATGCCAGGGTGTTTTCTACAAACCGCTTTGGCCGGTCGTTGGCCGCCGCCGCGTTGATCTGTTTGCGCTCGATGCGCAGTTTCAAGGTGCGCTCGATGTTGCGAAGGTCCAGGACCTCTGCGCCTGTGACCAGCGTCGATGCCCGGCCCTGAGAGCCGGCCCGCCCGGTACGCCCGACGCGGTGAATGAAATCCTCCGCCATCTTCGGCAAATCGTAGTTGATCACGTGCGCGACGTCATCACAGTGCAAGCCGCGCGATGCGATATCGGTCGCAACCAGCACCTGGTAGCGGCCTTCCTGAAATCCGCTCAAAGCGGCGTTGCGCTGGGATTGTGTACGATCGCCGTGAATCATGGCAGCCGAGAAGCCGTCGCGTTCCAGCTCCTTGGCCAGCCGTTGCGAACCGCGCTTGGTACGCGTGAAGATTAAGGTCTGTCCCTTTTCTCCATACAGCAACTGACGCAGCACATCCAGCTTTTCGGACGGACGCACTTCATAAGCTTCCAGTTGCACGCTCTCCGCCGGCTTCAGAGTCGAACCCAGCGCGATCCGCACCGGCTCGCGGGTGTAGTCGCTTACCAATGAGGCCACTGACTGCTCCATGGTCGCGGAGTAACACAGCGTCTGACGGCGCTGCGGCAGAATTTGCAGGATGCGCCGGATGGCGGGCAGGAAACCCATGTCCAGCATGCGGTCGGCTTCGTCGAGCACCAGAATTTTCACATGGCGCAGGTCGGCAAACTTGCGGGTAATGAAATCCTGCAAGCGTCCGGGAGTAGCGATGACGAATTCGCAGCCGGCGCGGAGACTCTGGATCTGCGCCTTCTCCGATACGCCGCCGATTACCAGCGCTGCCTTCGGCATCTTCTTGTCGCGCAGCTGTTCGTACTGCTCGTGAACCTGCATGGCGAGTTCACGAGTAGGCAGCAAGACCAGGGCGCGGACGTTCTTGGCTGACCCGTTTCTAGACGATTCAGGGTTCGATGATTCAGCGCGCAGCATCTCGATGATTGGAATCAGGAACGCGAGAGTCTTGCCGGTGCCGGTTTGGGCGGTGCCGATTACGTCCTTGCCTTCGAGGGCAGGAGAAATGGCTCGCGCCTGGATGGGTGTGAGGGTAATGAATTGAGCTGCCGCCAACTTCTGCTGCAGGGCAGCAGACAGGGGCAGTTCCGTAAATGTTGTCATTCGATTGTTTTCTTTCTGGAGGGGCCTAGTAGATTCTCAGACACAGTGTCGAGACTTCGCATGCCGCTCGCATTGAAATTGGCGCTGGAACCAAACGGCGGGCAGGAAATGCGGAAGTGGAGCGGATCCAACAGGATCCCCGCTTAACGGCAAACCGTAGCAAAAGCGTTAACGTCAGTATAGCAGAGGAAGACGGGCGCGTGGATTACGTTGGTCATATTCTCGATAAACATGATTAAGAAATGTTCGGAGGGGCCTTGGATCCCTTCCATCACTTACATCTGTGACCGGCGTCACAGACTTCCAGTCTGCCATGCGCCACAATAGCGATCAGGCTCGGCGTGCAGGGTGCACCCATCGCCGGAGGTGGACTTCGATGCCGCCCAAGCCCGTTTTTCAACGCTCTTTGACAACCGTAGGTTGAGGGTAATTAGCGAGCGTAAGCCCGTGGCCAAAATCCTGAGCGATAACGAAGGAGTCCTGTTTCCAATAAAGGCATCTAAAGGCATCATTTTACTTTTTCTCTAGTTCCATTTTTAGAAATCGATTTCCCGCGCTCTAAGTCCTTATTTCGGACTACTTTCCACGTAAGCCATTTGGAATCAATATGTTAGAGCCTGAAAAGCATGTAACTCTATGATTCCAATCGCAGGGGGAGGGGGGAGGGGTACCCCTCTGAAATGGTCATTATCTTCAGAGAAGAGGCGAAAGCGGGGCCGTCCGGGCGCGCCGTAATCATTCCCAGGTCCCCCCACCGGCGAGGGGGGAGGATCGTAACGCGTGTCTTTAGCGCCATCCGGAGCCTCAATGATCCCCGCCATGCCGAGTCCGGCGGGGACGGCATCGGAATTGGAAAGATAATAGAGGAGTTCCCCGCCCGAGGCGTGAATTAATCGTTCCTCCGAACATCGCTTACTTTTTTCTATCGCTGATTTTCTCGGCAAGCGCATTGGCGTCCTCGAGCATTTTGTCGATGCGGCGGGCTCGGGCGTCCGGGGTTCTGTAACAGAAGATGCCGAACAGATGCGCGCGCCTCCGCGAGGCCGACATGCCATCCCACCCCTCGCGAGCGCGGGGATTGTGCGCGAAAGCTATCTGCAAAATGGGTGGCAGTTCGCGTTCCGCCTCCATGACGGCAAGCAGGCGTTCCGCAATTTGCTCCGCGCGACGCACACGCGCTTCACTGCTTTTAGGTCCGGTGATCCATTTGGCAATGTCATT
>DATFVD010000086.1:0-7000 GCA_035260505.1 Terriglobales bacterium | reverse complement strand
TTCAAGGCGGGCGCATCCGACAACATGCTGACCGAGCCGGCAATGGAGGTCAGGGGATTGCGGATTTCGTGAGCGATAGCAGCGGCCAGACGGCCCACGGCAGCCAGGCGATCCTGCATGCGCACTTCGCGCTCCAGGCGGCGAATCTCGGTGAGGTCGTCAAATGAATATACAAAGCCGAGGTCGCTTCGCGCGCTCACGCTGAGCGCGGAAACCATTACGCGAAAAGTCTTGCGAAAGCCGTTGACAGCCTTGTAGCGGACTTCGGCATCGGCGCGGGCCACGCCGAAGTGGGGCAAGGGATCCTGAAACAGGCCGGCCACGGAACGACCGCGCAACTCGGCTTCGGAGATTTCGAGCAGCTGCTGGGCGGCTCGATTGACCAGGGTGATGCGGCCGTCGAGTCCGGTCGTAATGACGCCGCCGCTCATGGACTGCACGATATTTTCGTGGAGAGCCTGCAGATTTTCGAGCGCGCCGCTGGCGTCTTTCAGTTGCACATCGACCTGGCGGAGCTTGCTCATCAGCAAGCCAGCCAGGTAGGCGATGGCGAAGTAGGCAAACAGGTTGACGAAGATCACGACCTGCAGCGCTTTCAGCTTGGGATGCGAGTTCGAATACGAGGGAATAACCGAATAGTAATCGAGCTCGAGGACGGCTCCGAACAGGATGAAGGCGAGAGCGGCGCTGAGATATCCCCAAATACGCGGCAAGAGCATGCAGGCGACCACGATGACCAGGGGATAGAGGAAATTCAACGAGCTATCGATGCCGCCGGTTAGATGGACGACCAGCGTGACCATGGCGAGATCGGAGAGCACCTGCAAGATGGCCTGCAGGCGGTGTTCGGGCCAGACCGAAACCAGGAAAAGGAAAAACAGCGAAAGCACGAACCACAGCACCATCCCGGTAAGAAAGGGCAGGACGGGCAGCGGGCTGGGAGTGAGGCGGATGACGGCGAGTTCGATGGCGAGCAGAACCATCAGGATCAGGATGCGAACCTTTACCAGCCAGGTCAGCCAATTTCGCTCGTCGGAGATGGAGTGCATAGATGCGGTCGATGGTCGTTGGTCGTTGGTCGTTCGCGGGTCCTCGCTCGTCCCCGCTAGCCGCTGGCGATGGGGATGTTGCGCCCAACGACCAGCGACTAACGGCCAGAGACTGTTCTTTTATCCCGCCAGTTTTGCGATCATCGAGAACAACGGCATGTACAGAGAGATCACAATGCCGCCGATGCTGACGCCGAGGAGACCGATGATGGCCGGTTCCAGCATGGCCAGCATGTCTTTGGTGGCGGAATCGACTTCATCTTCGTAGAAGTCGGCGATCTTCTGCAGCATGGAATCCATGGCGCCGGTGGCTTCGCCAACGCCAATCATCTGGGTCACCATGTTGGGGAAGACACCGCATTCGCGCAGGGGATCGACGATGGTGCGGCCTTCTTCGATCGCCTTACGCACCTTCATCAGCGCTTCTTCAAGCACGGCATTGCCCGAAGTGCGGGCAGTGATGGCCAGGCCTTCGAGAATGGGAACGCCGGAAGTAATGAGCGTGCCCAAGGTCCGGGTGAAACGGGCGACGGCGATCTTGCGCAGCAGCATGCCGAGGATGGGCAGCTTGAGCAGCATGGCATCGAAGTAATAGCGCCCCCTAGGGTGCTTGCGAATCTGCTTGACGCCAAAGACGACAGCGACGGCACCCACGATAAAGAACCACCAGAAATGACCCACGAAGTTGCTGAGGCCGATGACAATGCGGGTGGGCAGCGGAAGAGCAACGCCCAATCCGATAAAAAGGTTTGCGAAGATCGGAACCACCCACTTGAGCAGTGCGGCCACGATCACCATGGCGAGGCCGACGACGGCTACCGGGTAGATCAATGCCGACTTGATGGCGGCGCGCAGCTTGACCGCTTTTTCCACGTAGATGGCCAGGCGCTGCAAGATGATATCGAGAATACCGCCTGTCTCACCGGCCTCGATCATGTTCGTAGTCAGGTCGTCGAAGACGATCGGATACTGGCGCATCGCATTCGCCAGGGTGGCGCCACCTTCGACGGTGGTCCGGACACCGAGCAGGGTTTTCTGAAAGCTGGGATTCTCCTGGTTGGCGCCGAGAATCTCCAGGCACTGCACCAGGGGCAGACCGGCGTCAATCATGACGGAGAACTGGCGGAAGAACACCGCCACTTCCTTGACCTTGACCTTACCGCTGCCAAAAGTGGGCATGGAAAATTCCTTGCCCTTCTCCCGGATGGAGCCTGGCGTGATGCGCTCTCTCCGGAGCTGCGAGGCCAGCCCGTCCTTGGTGGCGGCTACGCGTTCTCCCTGAACCTTCTGGCCTGTAGCGGTCTTTCCCGAAAACGTAAAAACCGGCATGATTGTTTCTCCTTAATCTGTGTTCCTTTAATCTGTGTTCCGTTGGCGTGGGCTGCCAGTTCTGAGCGCTGCCCGCGCCGCCGTGTTCGTCGCTTGGTCTTCCTTCGTGTCTCGCCTCGTATCTCGCCCGGTTGTGCTACCGGGATTTCGATGTCATCGCTTCGCAGGCGCAGCGCCCTTGGCCAGCGGAGCCGGAGTACCCCGGTTCACAAAGGTTGGGCCGCGCGAGATCATTTCCTGCAGTTCGTCCTGATTGCTGGAGCGCGTCAGCGCCATTTCCAGTGTGATTTGCTTCTGGAAATAGGCGATGGCGAGTGACTGGTTGAACGTCTGCATGCCGTACTTCTCCTGGCCGGACTGCATAGAGGAGTAGATCTGGTGAATCTTGTCTTCGCGGATCAGGTTGCGCACGGCGGCGTTGGGCACCAGGATTTCCATGCACATGGCGCGTCCCTTGCCGTCGATTTTTGGCAACAAGCTTTGACACATGATGCCTTCCAGCACCAGCGAAAGCTGGGCGCGGATCTGCGATTGCTGGTGCGCGGGGAAGACGTCGATCACGCGGTTGATGGTGGAGGAGGCGGAGTTCGTATGCAAGGTTCCGAAGGTGAGGTGGCCGGTTTCCGCGATACGCAGGGCAGACTCGATGGTTTCGAGGTCGCGCATTTCGCCGATCAGGACAACGTCGGGATCTTCACGAAGCGCGGCTCGCAGAGCATCGGTAAAGCTTTTGGTATCCGAGTGCAATTCGCGCTGGTTGACCACGCAGTTCTTGTTCATGTGGACGAACTCGATCGGATCCTCGATGGTAAGGATGTGCTCGTGGCGCTCGGTATTGATTTTGTCGATCATGGCGGCGAGCGTCGTAGACTTGCCCGAACCGGTCGGCCCCGTCACCAGCACCAGCCCTCGGGGCTTGTCACACATTTTGCTGACCACTGCAGGCAGCCCCAACTGGTTGAATGACTTGATCTCAAACGGAATCAGGCGGAAGACGCAAGCGGATGCGCCGCGCTGGTTGAAGACGTTGGCGCGGAAACGAGCCAATCCTTTTAAACCGAAGGAGAAATCCAATTCGAGGCTTTCCTCGAAACGGTGCTTCTGGGAATCGGTCATCACGCTGTAGGCCAGTTGCTTGGTCTCGGCCGGCGTTAACTGCGGCAGGTCGAGCGGCACCAGATGTCCGTGGACGCGGATTTGCGGAGGCGAGTTGGTGGTGATGTGGAGGTCGCTTCCATTCATCTCCAGCATGCGGCGGAGCAGATCGCTTAATGAGAGAGCCATAGTTTTTGTTCTTTCTTTCTGTGTGCCGTTTCTAGTGGATCGTTTCGCGAGCCACCTCTTCGAGCGTGGTCCAGCCTTGCGCGACCTTGAGCAACCCGCTGCGTCGCAGGGTGATCATGCCGCGTTCAATCGCTTTCTTCTTGAGTTCGAGCGCCGAGGCGCCGACCAGAACCAGTTCGCGGATCTCGTCATCGACTTCCATCACTTCGTACAATCCGGTGCGTCCCTTGTAACCGGTCTTGTTACAGGTGGCGCAGCCCTTGCCCTTCATGATCTGCACCGTCTTCGACTCTTCGGGCGTGAAGCCCTCGTCGATCAGGGCCTGCGGAGGCACTTCGACGGGCTCGGCACAGTCCTTACAGATCCGCCGGATGAGGCGCTGGGCGCAGATCAGATGAACCGAAGTCGCCACCAGGAAAGGCTCGATGCCCATGTTCATGAGACGCGTGATGGTTTCCGGAGCGCCATTGGTGTGCAGCGTGGATAAAACCAGGTGGCCGGTGAGCGCGGCCTTGATGGCAATTTCCGCGGTTTCAAAATCGCGGATTTCGCCGACCAGAATGATGTTGGGGTCCTGGCGCAGGAAGGCGCGCAGGGCCGCGGCAAAATTCAGGCCGATCTGCTCCTTCATCTGGACCTGGTTCACGCCTCCGAGTTGGAATTCAACCGGGTCTTCGGCGGTCATGATGTTGGTATCGGGCTGATTCAATCGCGAGATGGAAGAGTAGAGCGTATTGGTCTTGCCGGATCCTGTCGGCCCCGTGACCAGCACCATGCCGTAAGGCTTCAGAATGGCCTTCTCGAATTTGACCAGCGACTCCGCCTCGAAGCCGAGCTTGGTCATGTCGAGGCGCAGATTTTCCTTGTCGAGCAACCGGAGCACAATCTTCTCGCCCCAGAGCGTGGGGAGAGTGGAGACACGGAAATCGAGCTGCTTTTTCTTGCCGCCGATCTGCATCTTCAGCATGATGCGGCCGTCCTGCGGCAGGCGCTTTTCGCTGATGTCGAGTTTCGCCATGATCTTGAGGCGCGATGTGATGGCGTCCTTCAATTTCAGTGGCGGATTCATGATCAATTGAAGAATGCCGTCAATACGGAAACGGACCCGGAATTCCTTTTCGTAGGGCTCCATGTGAATATCGCTGGCCCCGCGCTTCACGGCATCGGTGAGCACCAGGTTCACGAGCTTGACGATGGGAGCTTCGTCGGCCGCCTTCTCCAGTTCCTTGAGCTCGAGTTCCTGCTCTTCGGCCTGCACCTCGACGTCGGCGCCTTCGCCGAGGTCGTTCATGGACTGCATGACCGACTCGAGCTCTTCCTCCTTGGAAGTGCCGTAGGCCTTATCGATGCCGACGATGATGGAGCTTTCCGAGGCAACGACCGGTTCGATGTTAAAGCCGGTCATGAACTTGATATCGTCCATCGCAAAGACGTTGGTGGGATCCACCATGGCGATGGTGAGCGAGGCGCCGACGCGGCTGAGCGGCAAAATCTGATAGCGCTTCGCGGTTTCGTAAGGAATCAGTTTGACGACGGCGGGGTCGATTTCAAAGTAAGAAAGATTGATTGCGGGCACACCGTATTGGCGCGAGAGAAAGTTGGTGACATCCTCATCCGAAAGGAAACCCAACTTCACCAGCGCGGAGGCGAGCCGGGAGTGAGAATCCTTCTGGAGCTTGGTTGCCTGTTCCAACTGCTCTGGAGTGATGACCTTTTCTTTGACGAGCAGGTCACCCAGCCGCTGAGACATATCTCTCCTGTATTCCCGCGAAGTCCGGGGTCAATGCGAAAGCGCCGATGTCCGGGGGGATCAGCGAGGAAGCATTCGCACTGACACAAATTGTCAACCCAATGAGTGTTCCGGAAAAGTGACTTAGGTACCTGTACTTCGCGGGAGGTGCGGTTTGCGGCCGAAATTGGCAGCATTTCGGCCAGAAATTCCGAGTATTGGAATGATCGCTGCGCGGCAGACCATGTTCTTCGGTGCCGGGAAACTTCCACCACAGGGAGCACAGGGGTACACAGGGACGCACAGGGGAAACCAATTTGCGACGGGGTGGAAGAGAGAATCACCCCTGGGGTTATTGGTTTTGGGATTCGCAGCTAGAATTGTGACGGTTGTACTCGAACCTGCGCGCGCCATGAATGAAACCAAACACGACGCGATCCGCGCTTACTATCACGCATTATTTTCGGCGTGGGGACGCCAGCACTGGTGGCCGGCGCAATCGCGCTTTGAGATGATCGTTGGAGCATATCTAACGCAGAACACTGCATGGACGAATGTTGAGAAGGCGCTTGCCAACCTTCGGGGAGCACGGCTTCTGAGCATCAGCGGAATCCGGCGCACGCCTCAGCCTAAACTTGAGCAATTGATCCGCCCGGCGGGGTACTTCCGGCAGAAAGCGCAGCGGCTGAAAACGTTTGTGCGCTTTCTCGATGGGCGTTACAGCGGATCGTTCGAACGAATGTTCGCGCGGCCAACGGGCGAGCTCCGTGACGAACTGCTCGCGCTTAATGGTGTAGGGCCGGAGACGGCGGATTCGATTCTGTTGTACGCGGGCAATCATCCGGTTTTTGTTGTGGACGCTTACACGAGGCGCATTCTGGAACGGCACGGGATTGTTTCCAGCGCGACCGGCTACAACGAAATTCGACTGCTGTTCGAGCAGGCACTGGTGTCCACACGCCTGCCCAAGCGCGGCTCGGACGGGGCACCCTCAGAAGGAAATCAGGGAAACGAAACTGCGTCGGGGTCAGCTGAGTCTGGGCCAGCCATGACTGTGGCGGGTCCGCAAGGTTCGGGTCATCGTCCTTCGCGCTTGAGCACAGCCGAGCGGACTGTTCTGGTTCAGGTATTCAATGAAATGCACGGGCTGATCGTCGGAGTGGGCAAGAATCACTGCCTAAAGTCACAACCGCGGTGTGACCAATGTCCTTTGCAGAAATTTCTTCCCAAGGCAAAGTGAATTAGCGGTGGTTCGGGGAGTGACAATATGAGATGGCGAGCGCTTATTTTTGTTTTGGCGACGGCGGCCTTATGCCTGGGATTTGGCGCCGGCGGCCGGGAACGGTCGTTGCGTGAGGCCGCGGAGGTTTCTGGAATGCTCATCGGAACCGCGGTGAGGCCGGATCAACTTTCCGAGGCGGCCTACGCGTCCACGCTCGCCCGCGAGTTCAACATGCTGGAACCGGAAGATGTCCTGAAGTGGGAGGTGGTGCATCCGGAGCCGCAATCTTTCGATTTTTCTCAAGGGGACCAGCTTGTGGACTTCGCGATCCGGCACAGAATGAAGGTGCGCGGGCACACGCTGGTCTGGCACCAGCAAAATCCAAAA
>DATFVD010000085.1:0-5018 GCA_035260505.1 Terriglobales bacterium | reverse complement strand
GGTTCGGCGGCAACCATTTCCAATTTCGCGACCGTTGCTTCGACCGGGCCAGACTCGGCGTCCGCAGCTTGATCCCGCGGTGGATCGGGTGGCTTTTTCTCTTCCTCGTGCTCCATCACAGTCCTCCGAACCAGCTATAGCCCTGGTCTTCCCAGTAACCGGTCTTGCCGGGCTTCAGAACATTGGTTACGCGGATGGTGTCCAGACACTTGGCTTGCTTGTATCCCAGCTTGGTCGGCATCTGCAGACGCAAGGGCGCGCCGTGCCCGCGATCAAGCGGCTGCCCATACATCTCGTAACAGAGCAGGGACTGCGGATGCAGCGCCGAAGCCATGTCAATCGACTCGTAGTAATCGTCCGCGCACTCGGCTTCCAGAAAGTGCGCGCCGGTGTTCGCGCCGACCAGCGCGAGGAAGTCGGAAATACGCGCACCGCCAAACGAGCCCACAACATCCCAGCCTTCCACACAGATGTGGCGGGTATTCTGGTTAATTTTCGCCAGCCCCTGGATCTGCGAGAGCTTGTATTCTCCCGGGCGCTGCACGTCGCCCTCGACCGTCAGCGTCCACTTCTCCAGATCGACTTCGGGGTCGAGCACGTCGTATCCGTTGTAAGGAAACTTCTCAAACGGCACAACGTCGGAATTCGAGAAGGTCTGCGCGGGATGTTGTGAACGAAACATCGCGCCGGATGCCCAGTCGCTGAAACGAACTCCGGCCGCAACCAGCCGGTCGCCCACCTTGGGGAACGCAAAAACGCCCAATGCAGCAACTGGCGCCAATTTGAGCAGTTGCCGGCGACTCTGCCGTTTGAGGTCCTTGTCTTCGAGTCGAGTGATCATGATGGTCCTTGTAGAGAGCAGACGTTAGCACAGAATGGGATGCGGAAGCGGGAGCTAAGTTACAGGCTCGTCGTTGGCGATTGGTCGCTAGTCGTTCGTCGTTCGGCGGTCGCGGATGAAAGTGGCGATTCGAAACCATTCGACGTCGACCCGATCCCGTGTCACCCCACACACACCCGCGTTTTCGCAGACACGCGAACCCGCCTGGGCGCAACAGTAACTGCATTATTTTCAACTGGCTAGCTCCGGCTCTCCGCTTGCTTTTTCTTCCTGCGAGGGCATGGAGGCTAATCATGGAAACGATGCTGCAAGGTC
This sequence comes from Terriglobales bacterium, assembly GCA_035260505.1. Lineage (GTDB taxonomy): Bacteria > Acidobacteriota > Terriglobia > Terriglobales > Acidobacteriaceae > Acidiflorens. The sequence goes on along the minus strand of DATFVD010000085.1, from coordinate 3,862 downwards.
TGGTAATCGTCGGCGGTCTGACCTTTTCGCTGGCCGCGTCTGTGCTGATCGAAGAACTCATCTTTGGACAAATCGTCCGCGTAGCGTTCGCGCGCCGCGCGGATATCTCCAAACACGCGCAAAAGAATTGAAAGGGGTATCACCATGCTGTTGCTAAAGTATTTGCTGTTGAGCGCGGGAATCGCGATGTTCGTAATCGCCGCCGGAATTCTCGCCTACGACGCTTACCTGCTGATTGCCTGGCAGCGCAGACGCTTAAATCTGGACCCTTCAGCAGGCGCGCCCGGTCCCGCACCCGAAGTCCGATGGCGCACCTCGATTGCTTTCGCGATGTTGGCCTGGGCGCCGCTGCTGGTCTCGGCTGGCATCGTGATCGTCCCCAGCGGCATGGCCGGCGTTCGCGTGAGCCAGACCAAAGGCACTCTTGCCGGAACTCTATATCCCGGCGTGCACTTCATTACGCCGCTGGTCGAGCGAGTCGAATTGTTCAACACACGCGACCAGTTGTTCACCACCGGCATCAGCGAGGATTCGCTGGCCAAAGGCGCGGCAAAAGGCGAAGCGCTGCGAGTACAGGCCAAAGAAGGACTCACCCTGGGCCTCGCCATCACCGTGCGCTACCAGGTTGACCCAAAGCGCCTCGACTACATAGAAGCGAATCTGCCGCAACCTCTGGAGAAAGAAATCGTGCCGCCCGTAGTGGCTACTGCGTGGCGTGAACTGGTACCCGGCTATACGGTTCGCGAAGTCTTCTCAGCCAAGCGCGAAGAAATTCGCCAGCGTTCCGCCGAAATGATTCGCACGCGCCTCGCCGCCGACGGCATCGTGGTGAAAGAAGTCATGCTGCGCGACATCGAACTTCCGCAGGAGTATGCCCAGGGCCTGGAGTCGCTATTGCTGAAGGAGCAAGAGAATGATCGCATGGGCGTCGAAACCGAGATCCACCAGAAGCAAGTGAAAGTCGCCGAGGCCGACGCCGAAGCAACCAAGGTTCAACAGGTAAAAGGAGCCGAAGGGCAGGCCGCCGTGCGCGTGCTCCAAGCCAAAGGCGAGTCCGATGCCATGAAGTATCTGCTCCCGCTGAAAGAGAAACAGATTCAGCAATCGAAGCTCGAAGCCGAAGCGCGCAAAGAAGCCACGGTCAAGAATGCCGAGGCTGCCGGCGAAGCCAAACTTATCGACAGCAAAGCCGAGGGAGAGCGTCGCAAACTTCTGGCGCAAGCCGAGGCAGAGCGCATTCGTTTGACCGCCTCCGCCGATGCCGAACGCATGGCGAGCGAGGCCGCGATCCTGAAACAAAATCCGCTGCTGATCAACAAAATCGTAGCTGAGCGCCTCTCTGACAAATTGCAGATCATGATGGTCCCGGCGGACGGCAAGTTTTTCTTCAACGACATAATGCACGGAATGAGTGCTCCGGGACATGCGAGCCAGGCAGAAGATGTGGAAACAGCGTCCGACGGACGATCTCAACAATAGGCACTGGAAAATGGATTTTCCCTGTGTTCCCCTGTGACCTCTGTGGTAAAGATTTTTTAATCACAGGGAACTCAGGGGACACAGCGATCCAAATGCCACAAGTGACAAGATGAATAAGCCGTTATCGATCACGCGCTATAATCAGCGCATTCCACACATGCGAGCGCGAGAGTCCACCAGGAAGTCCAGCGGTCTGCGGCTTGGTTGGTTCGCTTGGTTCTTCCTCGCGACCGCTTTTCTTCCAGCTTCCCTAATTGCTTCGTCGCTGGGAGACACCGCCCGCCAGTTGGCGCACAAGATTGCCGCCGCCGCCGGGCCCGGAGCCTTTGCACTCGAGGTCACCAACCGTTCATCGCTCGACGACAATTCAGTACGCGAAATGCGCAGCACGCTCGAAGCGCAGTTGCACGTCGAAGGCGTGAGCACCGCCAAAGCCGACCAAGCGATGGGAACCGTCGAGGTCGTGCTCTCCGAGAGCCTGCGCGAATATGTTTGGACGGCCGAGATCGCAATCGGCGCCGACCAGAAGAGGATCGCCCTGGTCTCGCTGCCACGATCGTCTATGGGAACGGGAACGCCGTTCGCCGCCGCGTTGCCGATTATTCTGAAAACAACGCTTCTGTTTAGGCAAGAACCATCAATGCTCGACGTCGCCCTGGTCGAAATGCCCGGAGGCTCTCGCCTCCTGGTGCTGAATGACGGCACAGTCGCAATCTATCGTCATCATGGCGCAAACGCGGCAGGGCAATGGGAACTCGAAGCTTCGTTGCCCATCGCTCACTCACGCACCTTTCCCCGCGACTTGCGCGGACGCCTGCTGCTCCGTCGTGATCATCTGTTCGACATTTACCTGCCCGGAACATTCTGCCGGACAACCTCCAGCACAGGCGCGCCGCTTACATTAGCCTGTAACGACAGTGACGATCCCTGGCCCCTGACGCCGGACGACAGCGTGCGCGCCTTTTTTGCGGCCTCGCGCAACTTTTTCACCGGAGCGCTTTCTCCCGGCATCGGAAAGGTCTCCAACGTTCCTTCGTTCTACTCGGCGGCCGCCGTTCCGCGATCGAGTTACACGCTGTGGGTGATTACTGCGGTGGATGGATCGCTGCATTTGGTGGATGGGATGACGGACCAATTAATTCGCGGCGGACATTGGGGAAGCGACGTAGCGGCGGTTCGCTCCAGTTGCGGCACCGGCACTCAGCTGCTGGTTTCGGAGGGCGGCGATTCGGAACGCGACGGCCTGCGCGCGTTCGAGATTCCCGATCGCGATCCAGTGGGGGTCAGTTCAGCGGTAGAGTTCGATGGACGAATCATTGCGCTATGGCCGGAAAGCAGCGGGACGGGCGCCGCGGCAATTGTGAGAAGGAAAGACACGGGATGGTATGAGGCGTATCGCGTATCGATTTCTTGCGGCAATTAACGCCGCTCATATGGGAACCGTTCGTGTGGGGACGGCTCGTGTGGGGACGGGCGCCCCCGCCCGTCCAGGCCGAGCGAAGCTCGGCAGCTGCCTGCGTTCTAGACAACTTTGGACTTGGCAAAGCCTGCTGTGCTCGGCCCTGATGACGTTGACATTAATGATCGCGCTAGCGAACGCAACAGCAGAGACCCGTCCGCACTACGGCGGCACCTTGCGTGTCATGCTGCAATCCGCGCCCAGCACGCTTGACCTTCCTGCGAACGCCACGCCCGACGACTACTGGGATACTTCGCGCACCCTCTCGCTCATCGCCGACACTCTTGTAAAACTGGATGCGCAAGACCGCCCGCAACCCGCGCTGGCCGTGGCGTGGCAGACTGACCCGAGCGCCCGGCATTGGCAATTCACGCTACGCCGCGGAGTGAAGTTTCACGACGGCAGTGCGGCGTCGCCCGCAGCTATCGCGCAGATTCTTGGCGCACTCCATCCCGGATGGAACGTGCGGGCGTCGGCAGATTCGGTGTCAATAGATAGTGAGACACCCATGCCCTCGTTGCTCGCCGAACTCGCCCTGCCGCGTAATCTCCTGCTCAAGCGCAATAGTAACAACAACGACAATCGCCTCCCCGTCGGCACTGGCCCCTTCCTCGTCGCCGAGTGGCAGCCCGCGAAACGGCTGCGGCTCGCTGCGAATGAAGAGAGTTGGGCCGGTCGTCCTTTTGTGGACGCGATCGAGATCGAATTCGGCAAAGCGCTGCGCGACCAGGCAATCGCGCTCGAACTGGACAAGACCGACCTGATTGAGGCGCCGCCGCAGGTGGCCAGCCCATCGCGGCAGCATGGCGCATCCTCAACGTCGTCATTGCCATTGGAATTGCTCGCACTCGTCTTCTCCGCGAACTCAAAGGCGCAGGACCCTCGCCTTCGAGAAGCCCTGGCACTCGCCATTGAGCGCAAGCC